>CAVOCO010000112.1:0-4981 GCA_963694215.1 Phycisphaerae bacterium | reverse complement strand
CATCAGCGGAAGAATGAGGAAGTTCTATATCCGAATTTTGCCCGGTGACACAGTCAAGGTAGAAATTAGTCCCTACGACATGAGCAAAGGCCGAATCGTCTATCGGCAGTGAGCCTGAGGAAGAAGAGCATTATGAAAGTCAAAAGTAGTATTAAGCGAAGAACCAAAGACTGCCAGATCGTGATCCGTAAGGGTCGAAGGTACGTCATTAACAAGAAGAACCCGCGTCTCAAGGCGCGTCAGGGCTGATCGCCATTTGGCGATTTGAATGGAGTAGACCATGCCACGTATTGCAGGCATTGACATCCCAGAGAAGAAGAAGATCCGGTATTCCCTCCGGTATATTCATGGCATTGGCCCGCAGTTTGCGGACGACATTCTGGCAAAGGCCAGCGTCGACCCAGACACTAAGGCTGGTGACTTGACCGAGTCGGAGGTCGTTCAGATCGCCGGATTGGTTGATGAGGATTACATCGTCGAGGGTGCACTGCGTCGTCAAACCGCGCAGAACATTCAGCGGCTCAGGGATATTCGCTGCTATCGAGGCGATCGTCATCGTCGAGGGCTGCCCGTGCGTGGTCAGCGAACCAAGTGTAACGCGCGCACCCGTAAGGGTCGTAAGCGAACCGTGGCCGGCAAAAAGGGCACGAAGTGATTCGGAACAACTGAGGAGTCTGAACCGGATCATTTCCGGAGAGAAGAATTATGGCCAAGAAGAAAGTCAGAAAGAACATTGGCAAGGCGATTGTGTACGTCAATGCCTCGTTCAACAACACCATCATTACGTTCACCGACCTTGGTGGCGAGACGCTCTGTTGGGATTCGGCCGGTACGGTCGGATTCAAGGGCGCTCGCAAGGCGACACCTTTCGCAGCCACACGCGCTGCCGAGAAGTCCGCTCAGAAAGCCAAGCGAATGGGCGTGCGAGAAGTTGAAGTCCGCGTCAAGGGACCAGGAGGCGGACGAGAGTCGGCCATCACTGGTCTTGACCACGCTGGCCTCATCGTCACCGCTGTCGAAGATCACACGCCAATCCCACACAATGGGTGTCGGCCAAAGAAGCAGCGTCGCTGCTGAGTTTGTTACTGGCCCACAGGGGGCCACCCGATTCGGGCGCACACTGGCTTTCGTCGCGATGCAGCAATGCGGCGATTGACCGAACACCCCGAGTCGTTTCCATACTGGATTCTTGCTGCACCTTTGGAGTTTGTTATGCATGTTCGCTGGAGAGGATTGGAACTTCCCGCCAAGGTCGACGTCGACCGGGCATCCCGTACAGAATCATTTGGCCGGTTCAGCATTGAGCCGCTTGAGCGAGGCTTTGGTACCACGATTGGCAACAGCCTTCGTCGCATCTTGCTGAGCAGCATTGAAGGCGCCGCCATCACAACAGTGACGGTGAGTGGTGTTGAGCATGAGTTCACAACGATTCCAGGAATGAAGGAAGACGTTACTGACTTGCTCTTGAACCTCAAGGGTTTGGTTGTGTCGATGGACAGCGATAGCGATGCTCCTAAGACGATGACGCTTCGCGCTGGCGGCCCAGGAGCCGTGACAGCCGATCTTATCGAGGCCGACCCTGCCATTCGTATTCTGAACCCCGATCACGTCATTGCGACGCTGACCGAGGGTGTTGATTTAGACATTGAAATGTCCGTCTCATCTGGCCGTGGTTATTCGCCTGCAAGCGATCGTCATGTTCGCTCAGCAGACGAACAGGTCATTGGTCAGATTGAAGTCGATGCGATCTATAGTCCCGTCCTTCGGGTTCGATTCCGCGTGGAAGACACGCGTGTTGGCCAGAGGACAAACTTCGATCGCCTCATTATGGACATTTGGACCGACGGCACCGTCATTCCAGAAATGGCCTTGACTGAAGCGGCCAAGATTCTACGAAAGCATCTCAACCCGTTTGTACAGGTTGAAGAACCCGGCGACGAGCGTGTGTCTGACGATGCAGCAGCAGCAGCAGCTGTTGATGACAGCTTGGTCCGCAAGCTCAACACGCTGTTGTCTGAATTGGACTTCACGGTTCGATCCGCCAACTGTCTTGAGTCTGGCGCTATCAATACTGTGGCTGAATTGGTGACTCGAAGTGAGTCAGAACTCTTGGCGCTTCGCAGCTTTGGCAAGACCTCGCTGCGAGAAGTGACCAAGAAACTAGAAGAGTTGGATTTGGCCCTGGGTATGCGATTGCCCGAGGGGTATCAGCTGCCCGAGGCAGCTTACACCGGCTGAACCCGGAAACACGCTTCTGTTCATGCAGTTTGCATGCGGCAGAAACGAGGAGATAGTCATGCGTAACCGCATTCAAGGTAGACAACTCGGTCGAGACAGTGAGCATCGTACTGCGATGCTCCGCAACCTCGCTGCAGGTCTATTCGAGCACGGCCAGATTGAGACCACCATGCCCAAGGCCAAGGTCGTGCAGCCCTTCATTGAGAAGATCATTACGATCGCAAAGAAGGGCGGGCTTCATTCTCGCCGTCAAATCGAAGCGAGGATCAATGACCGCATGATTCATGGGTGGGTCGCGGACAGCAATGTCCCGGACTCATGCAAGGACAATGAGTACTTTGATCTTCCAGATGCGAGCGATATTGAATTCAATCGATACGGCGAGCTTCGCAAGGCACCGCGTCTTGTACAGCACATCATGACGGCAATTGCCGATCGATATCGTGATCGTGATGGTGGATACACCCGCATCATCCGAACAGGTCGACATCGACTTGGCGATGGTGGCGACATCGTGGTGCTGCAACTTGTTGGTAATGAAGACGGTCCTCAAATTGGTGGAGGCACATCAACTCGTCGCCGCCAGGCCGATCGACGCACCGCCTTTGCTGCATCGCTCCGAAAGGGCAGCGCTGGGGCTGAAGAAGTTGTCAAGGAAGCAGAAGCTCAAGTTCCAACGACCGAAGCCGCGAATGAAGCAGTCGTAAGCGACGCCCCCGTTACCGAAGAAACCACTCAGGACAACAAGAAGTCAGACGACTGATGCACCAAGCAGCGAGAGCCGATACGGCAATCGTTTGTTTTGGGTGACAAGTGGACTTCTATGAGATAGCACAGGGGTCAGGTATCGATGCGGTACCTGACCCCTTATCCTTTCCCATCATGCTCGCTCACCTCGACACCACGGAAGAACAGGCGCTCGCAGCACTCGCTTCGGCCAGTGGTGCAGAGGTGGTTGAAGCCTGGCGCATCGACTGGCTCGGTTCCAAGGGCCAGCTCAAGCAGTTGATGGGCCGAATGAAGGAGGTGGATGCGAGTGAGCGTCCTGCCTTCGGTCAGCGAATGAACGCCATGAAGAAGTCGCTCGAAGCCGCCTTCAAAGCGAAGAAGAGTGCCGCTGCTGCGCCGGTTGCCGGTCCACCGATGGATGTTACTGAGCCAGCAATTGCAACAGGGCTTGGCCGGCGGCACGTTATTAGCCAGACCATTGCAGAGATTATCGATGTCTTTGCCCGCATGGGCTTTGAGCCAACAACAGGTCCGGAGGTCGAGGATGAGTGGCACAACTTCACCGCACTCAATGTGCCCGAATCCCACCCCGCCCGCGAAGCCATCGATAACTATTACCTTGAAGGCGGCGGCATCTTGCGATCGCAGACTTCAACGGTTCAAATTCGTGTGCTCGAGCAAACGCCGCCACCAGTTCGAATCGTGGCGGCAGGCCGGGTCTATCGACCAGATACGCACGATGCGACGCACTACAGCATGTTTCATCAGGTCGAAGGGCTGTGGGTCGATCGTGGAGTCACCATGGTTGACCTCAAGAGCACACTTCTTGGCTTTGCGCACGCCTTCTTTGGCGATGATGCAGAGATCCGCATGCGTCCAAGTTTCTTCCCATTCACCGAGCCTTCCGCCGAATTAGATATGAAGATGCAGATCAAGGGTGAGTGGCAATGGGTTGAAGTGGGCGGCTGCGGACTTGTGGACCCCAACGTACTAGAAGCACTGAAGATTGACCCTAATGAGTGGAGCGGGTTTGCCTTTGGCCTTGGTGTTGAGCGGATTGCCATGCGAAAGCACGGCATTGCCGATATCCGCTGGCTCTACGAAAATGATGCGCGTTTCCTTCGCCAGTTCTGAATAAGCACTCCTGGAGCATTAGATAATGACCGAACAGCCGACCGATAAACCATTTGGCGGAATGAGCTCTTTGACATCCGAACCAGGCGTTGTTGCGTGGGAGCCAGAAGTGCCACAGTGGGTGGCGGTCATATCGATTGTCATCGGTGTGCTTGGCATCCTGTGCTGGGGTGGCCAGGGGTATCTTTCGATGACAATGGGGGGTATGGAAGGCATTGATGTGACTGTGCCAACTGGTGGACATCGTGTCTTCTCGATGTTTGGCTTCTTCTCGGCAACTCTTCTTGGAATCTGGCTCATCGTGGCTGGCGCCGGCGCAGCCGGTGGAAGCATGTGGGGCCGCGCGGCAATTCGCTGGTGGGCATGGATTCGAATTCTGCTCGTTGTGGTCGGCCTCATCGGCACGTTCTACTGGTTTGATGAAGTCTTGGATATCTCCATGCAGGCCGTGCAACAAGATATAGACCAAGCTATCGCCGAAGATGCGACGCCTGCTGAAACACCTACGATCACCGTCGCTGCGATGCGAGCCATTCTTACGATTTGGTACGTGGCCATGTCGGTTGCGGTTTGTATTTGGCCGATCGTTGTGCTTATTGCGACCCGCCGGAAGGGCGCCGCCTGAGATGTGCATGGACTTTCTTGATGAACTTCGATGGCGCGGGATGCTCCATCAAACCACCGCGGACGATGCGTTGCCCACGCATCTTTCAGAGGGCATGCGTATTGGCTACTGCGGGTTTGATCCCACATCGGACAGCCTTACGATTGGAAACCTTGTCCCCATCATGTTGCTTGCGCACTGGCAACGGTGCGGGCACAAGCCGATTGTGCTGTGCGGAGGCGGAACTGGGTTGATTGGTGATCCGTCTGGAAAGGA
>CAVOCO010000111.1:0-5002 GCA_963694215.1 Phycisphaerae bacterium | reverse complement strand
GGCCTATGGCTCGATGGCGACACACGCAGTTCGATACGAGTGACCAAGTTTGGTGATGTATATTTATGGGCCGGCGCTGATTCGTCGCACGTGTGGGTCTTTGACTTTCTCTCTGAACCTTCTGTGCTACGCGTCGCGGTAGACAGCAAGTCGCTCGGGGTTGATGCGCTTGCCGCGCGGCCTGCAGTCTTGCGAATGTTGCTCGGTCTTGATTCATTTCCATCGCATTCCACGGTGACCTATGAACATAAATACGTAGTGGTCACTGCCAAAACGCTTGGTGGTCAGCTCGAAGCTCGGCTCAGCCGCGATCCACTTCGCCCAGTACAGATCGCGATAGACTTTCCAGATCAGCCGCGTGTAGTGGCGCAGCATCGCTGGACTACCGGGGAGGTACGCATTGATGGATTGCCTACAGCGCGGCGACTCTCACGCGTAGTGGATGTGCATGATGACACGACAATAGTCAAGATTCGAACGAGTTATGCTCAAGCGTTGACAGCTACGCAGATGAATGACATGGCGACTGTATTTGATGTTGAAAAAATCAAGGCGCACTTGAAGCCGGAGGTCGTCGAGTGATCCTGGCCAGTCTTATTGCGATGCAGTGCCTTGCCGCTCAGTCTCCGGCCGCGCTTGGTAATGCGTTGTGGTTTGTGCAGCCGCCATCGAGTGAACGTGAATCGTTCATGCTCTGCGTGGCGGCGCCATCGCTTGACTCCAACGCATTTGCGCCGCTTCGCCTCTTGACTGATATGCCGCGGGCTATTGCTTCAACTGGCGCATCAGTCTGGGTGGCGCCATCAGTTCAAGCAGATGATGCGTCGGTCGTGTTGTTCGTAATGCGGGGCGAGTGGGCGCCTACGATGGAAGTGTGGCAGACAGCGCCCGCGAGCGGGCTTGATCGGCTTCCAGCGGTGTCGCTTGGCGCGCCGCTGGCCTACCTGCTTGCAAGCGATCTTGGTCCCATTGTCATTGGCACGGCCGTGGAAGGCCGTGGCCATCCGGTGGCCGCTCTTCGTCATGGCCGGTGGACGCAGCGACCAGACATTCCATCGCAGGAGATCGTGCAGGCCGCCGCGGCCGCTGGCGACCAGTGGTCTGTGCTCGTTGGAGTAGATGCCGGTTCAGCTGCGATGTGGCGGTACGAGCAGCAAACGGACAATTGGAGCCATGTTCCACTGTCTATGACGGGTCAGCCGCACGACCTGGTAGCGACCTCGACGGGCTTGCTTGTTGGCATTCAGCATGAAGATGATGTGCGAGAAATTGGCTTTCTGCAAGATGGCCGCATTGTGCCGTGGCTGCGGGTAAGCGATGTGTCCCCTCGTGCTCAGCTGCTTGCCTCTGCTGATCGGCTGTGGCTGTATCGAATGCATGAGGACGCTGCTGAACTGCGGCATATTGACCGTGTGTCGGGGGAAGTCTCGCCGTGGCAAAGACTTGAATTAGAGTCTAGCTTCAGTACTCGCGCGTGGTCCATTCTAGTTTCCGTCTTCATCGCCCTTGCGGTGTTATTCGTCTTGTTTATTGGTCGGGGGGCCAAGCCGCCGAAGCTTCCAGACGGCCTTGTCGTGGCGCCGCTTGCTCGCCGCGGACTGGCGTTTGTGATGGATCTGGTGCCGGGCATTGTGGTCACTGTGATCGTGCTGGATGTCAGTTCTCGAGATGTTTTGTCGGCAGCTCTTGCTGGTCCGATTCCCTCAACAGCCATCCTGCTGCTGTTTCTTGCTGGCTTCACAGCCATGTGGTGCATAGGCTGGGAGTTGATCACGGGCTGCACTCCGGGCAAGCGGGCCATGAGGTTGGTCACGATCTCGACGCGCACTGAGCGGCTGAGTGTGTGGCAGATCGTGGTACGCAATGTCTTCAAGGGGCTCATTGTCCTTGCGCCGCCGATAGCAATTATCGTACTGTTGACTCCGGTGGGGCAGGGGCTTGGAGATGTTGCCGCTGGCACGGTCGTGTTGATACGCCCGGCTGAACAGCCACCTCAACCCAACTAGCATCCATCTGTTTTTTTCCGTAGCCATCACGGGTCGACGTCCGATATGAAAGGGGAGCGGCGAAAGGATTTGCCGGTTCAGGAGTACTGCATGGCTGAGGAACGATCGCGTCTGGGTAAGGATGTCCCCCGGGCGGCTTGGAAGAATACGCAGAATGCTGTCAATGGCGATCGCTCGATGCGGGTGCTTGTCTTGGGTAGTGGATCTTCACCTGATCTGCCAAGCGACGTTGTGCATATCGCTGACGTAGCTTTGGCACGAGATATGTTGGCCGGTGGCGGATTTGCCGTTGCCATTATCGAGCCAACCGCAGAAGGTGATCTTGCTGGCCTTGCAGAGATGCTCCAACAGGCTGACCCCATGGTGGTCGTGCTGCTTCGAGCAGCTGTGAGTGTCCAAGAGCCCGCCATGTCGGTCGGGGATATGGACCCGGGACACGCGATCTCATGGGGCAAGACACGACACATGGCGCGAGTCGAGTCGATGGTCCGGCAACTTGGCGGCGCTCCAGCAGGGGCCTATGCCTGCAGAGGAAGCGACGAACTTGTTGGCGGTAGCGAAGCCATGGCAGAATTTCGAAGTCGACTCTTGCAGGTGGCCGAGCATGATGTTCCAACGCTCATTCACGGTCCGTGCGGCACACCGCTTGAGCCCGCGGCTCGCTGGCTGCACGTGAGCAGTGGCCGACGCGAGGAAAGCTTCGTGCCTGTGGACTGCCGCGAAGGGGCGGAATCACAACTCTTACTGCGAATTTTTGGACATGTTCGCCATGCCTTTCCTGGCGCCGATCGAGCTGGGCCTGCTGCAATTGCCCTTGCTGAGCATGGGACCCTCTTGCTTGATGGGCTTGAACATGCTTCCAAGCGTGTGCAATTACGCCTTGTTGACTTGCTTGCGCGCGGTCAGTGGCAGCCTGTTGGTTCACAAATCACTCGTCACAGTACGGCCCGCGTTGTTGCAATTCTGCGTCAGCCCCCAATTCAGGCCGTGATGGCAGGAAAGCTCCACCGCGAACTCATGGATGAGTTGTCCGGGCATGTCATTCGTATGCCCAACCTGGCAGCCCGCCGCGAGGACGTGCCTGACTTGGTGCGGCATCATTTGACACAATCGTCTGTGCGGCTCGGACGCCCACGCCCATCGATCGATCAGGATGCCATGACGCTGCTCTCAGCAGGGCAGTGGGTTGGCCATGACCGCGAACTCGAGCTGGTGTGCGAGCGGATTGTGCTGAACGCTGTCGGCGGGGAAACAGTGGTTGAGAAGATCGCTGGATGGATTTCACTCCCCCCCCGCGAGAATCCGGGGGATTCGCTGGTGTGCGGCGGTGAGCATACGCTTGAAGAACTCGAACGCCGGGCCATTCTCGCCACACTTCGGCACAACAATGGACACCGACGTCGCAGCGCAGCAGCGCTTGGCATTGGTATCCGTACGTTGGGGCTCAAGCTTCGCCGATGGAAAGATGCGGCCATCGTTCCTGAGACCGTCTAGCAGCTCGCTAGTCGCGTCGGAAGGAAGCTCGTTGGATCATGAGCTGCAGGGTTTGGCAGATCAAGTCGACATCACGGTGTGTGAGTTCCGGGTGAATTGGCAAGGCGATGGTGCGGGTTGCAATTGAAGCTGCAACGGGGCACATTCCTTCGGTTGCGGCATTCCAAATGGTTGGTAGGTGAGCAAGACCAACATCGGCATGAATGTCGTGCCGCTGCATTCCTCGAATGATTTCGTCGCGATCCTCTTGGCTAAAGGTTTCGTCGAGCCGGACGATATAGCGTGACCACGATGACATGGCATCTGGTGCCATGGCAGGCAGGAGCAGCTCGGGCATCTGGGATAGGGATACTGTGTACCGTTCGGCGATTCCTCTGCACACTTCAATGATGCCGTTCATGCGTGTGAGCTGGGCAGATGCAAGCGCTGCAGTACTCTCGGGCATGGGATCAGCACGGTGCGCATTCTGGCATGTCACAAAGTCGCCAGCCCGGCAGGCGTCGGCAAGGTGCGCATCGTCGGTCACGATGACCGCTCCTTCGCCGCCCGACATGAGGCTTCGCGTGGACAGGTCGACAACCGCCGCGCGGCCAAGTGATCCAGCCGGCACGGTGGCCCAGTGACTTCCAAGCCGAGTTGCAACCAGTTCAACAAAGGGCATTTCAAGTCGTCCACAACATGCAGCAATATCGGGCAGCCCGCTGCCCCATCCGTCGCCGTGGCCAGCCAAGACCGCGGTTGTCGCGGGGGTGACGACTGCTTCAATGCTGCGTGAGGTTGGCATCAACGTGCCCGGATCGCATTCAGCGAAGTGCGCTGTGCTTCCGATGCGGCGAACGGCGCGAATGCATGCCGCATCTCCAAGACCTGGAAGAATGACATCATGTCCGGGTCCAATACCCATCGCGTGAAGCAATGTTGAGATGGCTTGTTCGGCGGAAGCAATTGCAACAGCATGTGTGCAGCCAGTGCACGCTGCGACCGTCGACTCAAGCCCAGTGCGGTGTGCCGATTTCATTGGCGATGAGGATTGGAGCGCCTCGGTAAGCAGGCGAATATCCAGCGGCGTCACGGTGGGATTGCTCAGGTAGATATTGGAAGGCACAATCGATCTCCGTGCGAGGTCTGCCCATCGCGGTCAGTGAGTGGGTTTCAATAGCGCAGCAACCATGTCATCGACGACGCCTGTATGGCGAACGGCGAGCCATGCTGCCTGGGTACGAATGGCATGGGATGCGCCTGTGCTCGCAGCGACGAGTTTGAGGTTTGCCACGTCAGTTGCTTTGATCGAGTCGCTATCGCGGGCGATGACGAGCAGCGTCAAAATGTCTGCTTGGCCGACGCCGATGCGGCGAATTGAAGTGACAACATCAAGAAGTTCAGGAGCAGGTTGTTGCAAAATGGCGAGGAGCAGCAACTGTTGTTCCGGCCCATCGTCAATCGCATTGGCAAGCCTGTTGCGGAATTGTTCTGGTGCCCGTTTAAGAAGAGCCGACGCAGCG
>CAVOCO010000110.1:0-5046 GCA_963694215.1 Phycisphaerae bacterium | reverse complement strand
AACAGCGAAATTGAACCAATCGCCACAACAACTATCGCCGCCGCTGCAAGTCGTCGCCCCCACACAACAGGTCGAACCGAGTGTTCAAGATCCGAAAGCACCCGCTGATCGAGATCAGCGGGTACACGCTGATGCTTCGACATGCTCTTGAGATCAGCAGCAAGCTGCGGATACTCGCGTGGAGCAGGAAAGTCGTTTGATCGCTTTGATGAAGACATAACCTCCATACAGCGCGCCGGGATGGGCAGAGGTTCAATGAATCTTGCGAATTTCCGGATGAAGTTGTATTGGCGTCAGGCGTCAACCGCCATAGGAGACTGAGAATGCAGGAGCCGAATAGGCAACTGCCTAGACTTCAAACCGTGGCCTGAATTCCAAGCAGTATGTTGATGATGTCTTGGAGACAGCTTCTTGCTGAACCACACTGCTCACTAGTAGGGTTGCCGGGCAAGAGAGAGTTAAGCAGCAGACCTCTGATAAGGCGTCGGGCTGTGCCCTTGGCTCTACTACTCTCAGATGTGCCGCCTTTTGGCGGCACATCGGGGCGACACGATTCGAACGTGCGACTTCCTGCTCCCAAAGCAGGCGCTCTACCAAGCTGAGCTACGCCCCGTGCGGGACGGGAATGATAGCGGAGCCCCCCAAACACTGTCGGGGTCTAGGCTGTACCTTTCGGAAATGTCCCATACTCAACCCACCATCCTGCATCGAACTGAACAATGGCTCGTCCTGGGGAAGCCCGCGGGCTGGCACACAGTCTCTGGCCAGAGCGATGAGCCCGATATGGAATCATGGCTCCGGGTCAAAATCCCGGCCTGCAGCGAGCTCGAAGAAGCTGGTCTCGTGCACCGGCTCGATCTGCCGACCTCAGGATGCCTGCTGGCGGCAACCGATGAGATCATCCGTCAAACACTTCGAGATGCAATGTCAGGACGTGGCAATACGCGAATTGAAAAGCAGTATGTCGCCCGGTGCGCCGCGGGGCTGCCCCAGCAGGGCGCCTTTGAATTGTATTTCACCAAACGGCATCGGGGATCGCGCAAGATGACCGTCTCCAAACATGGAGCTGAGCGTACGCTCGGCAAGTGCACATGGAATGTGCTCAGTCGGAGCGGTAAGGGAGATCTCGTTGAACTAGAACTGCTCGGTCCTGGCCGGCGACACATGCTTCGGGCCGGCATGGCATTCCTTGGTCACCCACTCGTTGGAGATACGTTGTATGGCGGCAGCACGACAAATGACTCGCCGCTGCTCCATGCGCGGAGGCTCATCATCAGCGGGCTTGCCGTCGAGTCGCCCGCCCCGCCATGGGCCTTATGACAACGCCGAGTGACCAAGAACTCATCGCCGCCATCGGACGTGGCGACACGCCAAGTTTCGAATCGCTGTACCACCGCCACAAAGAATTCGTATGGCGAACAGCACTGCGTGTATGTAACGGCAATGAACATGCCGCTCTAGACGTCTCGCAAGAAACATTTGCATGGCTCTTACAGCGATGCCGAAAGCGGCTCACCCTGACCGCCAAACTTTCCACTTTTCTGTACCCCGCAATTCGCAACATCGCGCACACTCGGCGGCGGCGTACACGCCGCGAAGTGCTCGGTGATGTGCCGGATCAGCCCGCCGCCGCCAAAGACACGGCACCTGATTGTTTGGAACGACTCGTCGCAGATCTACCCGATGGCCAGCGAGAAGTGCTGCTACTTCGATTCGTCGAAGATATGAGCCTTCTTGAAATTGCGTCAAGCCTTGAGATTCCAACTGGGACTGTCAAGAGCCGGCTCCATCACGCCCTTGCAACGCTACGTGAGCGGCCCGGTATCACTGAGCACTGAGGCTCTCAATTGAATCGGTGTCCACACATACACCCACACCGCTTCCCTTGGCTTCTGGGTCTGGATTCGTCACAGTGATTTCGCCATTCTTGCGGCCAAGTGAATAGGTGTCGTCACCGGCACGGTCATTCAGCAGACTGAACGAAAAAGCCCTCGTACCATCCCAGTGATAGGTGTTTGATCCAGATCCACCTTGGCCCGGACGAATTGTCTGATATGTATCGTCTCCGGCACATTCAATGAGATATGCAATGGCCTGCTGCGCAGCGGAGGCTTGCGCCATGCCGCCAGCGGCATAGGAATCATTTCCACCTCGCTCAACTAGGGCGCCAGCGGCGATGTCCCACGCTGATCCCTGATCGGCCGCGGTCATGGCGCTGTACATATCGTCGCCGCCGTCCTCCAACAACACACCGAATGCCTGATGGACACCAAAGCCCTGCGCGTAGCGATTGCCGCGGTAGACATCGTTGCCCTCATAATCTCGCAGCACGCCAAGGCTGTGGTAATAGCCGCCGCCCTGGCTGAACTCTCCGGCCTGGTACACGTCATCACCGGCCAAGTCACATAACAATCCGATGCCCCCTGCTGCGTATTTGCGATACCCAAACCCTATGCCTTGGCTCAATGCTGCGTGCACATTAGCCGTGCCATAGACAGAGGGCGTTGGGCCATCTGCTACGTGCAGGTCGTCGCCTGCCTCATCAAATACGAAGCCAAAACCCCTTGGTCCGCCAACGGCATCGGTCAAGTAGTCGCCGAGATACTGGTCACTTCCATCACCGAGATCCAAAATTATGCCTGCGCCATAGACCGCAGCGCCGATGGACCACTGGGTGCCCATGTAGACATCATTGCCGCCGCGATCAACAATCATGCCGACACCGAAGGCGCCGGCCGCCGTAGAGAACTTCCCGCCGACAGTACCGTACCGGTCGTTTCCGGCACGGTCATCAATAATCCACGTACCGAACAGTCCTGCTGCAGGCCCCTGCCGATCTGTCCCGGTGTACGCGTCATTGCCAGCGAAATCGATCACCAGTCGATCACCAATCACCAGATCGCTCGCGGTGTACTGATCATTGCCTCCAATATCAAAGACCTCAGCAATCACGGCCATGTCGTATATGTTCGGCCCGTCCCCACCGACGACTCGCCACCCATTTAGGCCCTGCTCAGCTCCGAGAATAGTTCCCTGTACACCCGGAGGCTTTGCGTGGCCAAGGACTGGAGGCTTGGTCGCTTCAGGTACGCGGATACTCTGCACAATCGCGTCAAAGTCGACATCCATCGATCGATTGATGACATCGACCAAGCCGATTGACTCATCTTGGATATAGAACGTGTCCGCTGGCACTGCGAGTAACGCCAAGACCTGCTCAGCGGCCCTGATGTCGCCCTGCGGACGCTCGCCTCGGCGAGGGCTGGCATCAATCGCATACCCGGCAAGCTGGCGTATGTTCGATGGCGTCTGGGCAAGCCCGGCTACTGCGTCGGTGAGATCCATCGCAATCTCTGGAAGGGCAAAGGGGTACGCAAAGCCAGCGCGAACCCAGGAGAGCTGGTGATGGTCAGTTTCGCTTCTTCCCCGGCTCTCCAGCACACCTGCTGTCCGATGCGCATGCTGAATGATGTCTTCAGGCAGCGATAGCGCCGCAAGATCGAGTAGTTGGCTCGATGGAGCATGCCACACTGTCTTCAGTTGACGCGTCCGGCCAATGGTCCCGCGAGCGGAAATTGGCCGAACACGGGCCGCAACTGCATCATGGTCCGATGCAGTAGACGCGCCATCTGCTGCCCGCAGAATGTCACTTCCCTCAATGTGCCACCTCGCATTACGCAAGATGTAATCGATACGTGGCCCATCCACCGCGCCGCTAAATCGATGGAATGTTCCTGCTTCGGTCTCAATAATTGGAGCGAACCCAGCATCTGCAAAGACGCCAAGACAATCGCTTTGAGGTGTTGCGTTGAGATCGCCCATGATGAGCACGGGGACCTTCTTGCCATTCGTCCACAATGGAATCTGCTCGACAATCAACTCTGCGCTCTTCACTCTGGCCATCTCGCCGCGGTGATCGAAATGTGTACCGACAATCAAGAAGGCTGGCCCAGTTGAGCCGCACCGCCTCAGCATGACCCACGTCGCCGTTCGTGTCAGCGCGGCATCCCACCCCACACTGCCAACCTCGGCTGGGGTGGGCGACAACCAGACTTGCCCAGAGTCCAACACCTCAAGTACCGATACATCGATCAGCAGGCCACTGAATTCCCCCTGACCGTCTCCGCTTCGTGTTTCTCCTACCGGTCGAAAGGAAGGAAAGCGATTAAGCACACGCTGGAGTTGATGCGGCAGTGCCTCTTGAATAGCGAGGGCCGCTGGCTGCACTGTTGCGATTGTCTCGAGCACAAGGTGCGCTCGATTCGGCCACTGATTGGCTCCATCCGCAGGATTGTCATAGCGGATATTGAACGTCATTACCGGAAACGACTCTCCATATGAGGAGCAGACGCAGAAGAGTGACACGAGCAGCACACATGGCGTAAGAATTGACATCCTGCTCATCATCATAGATGACAGAGCTCACTTGACCGCGGTAGAGCGGTAGCATTCGGGCGAACGCGTACACGATCAGGAGACCCCATCATGCGAGCCAATATTTCCTTTGTCACCCTCGGCGTGTCCAATGTCGCCGCAAGCACCGCCTTTTATGAAGCCATGGGCCTCACTAAACACTCCCGAAGCAATGAGCACATCTCCTTCTTCGACATGTCGGGCATGATGCTTGGGCTCTTCTCACGGGATGCCCTTGCCGAGGATGCCAATCTCCAGCTCAAGCCACATGGTTTCGGAGGGATTGCCCTCGCCCATAACGTCGCGGCTGAAGCAGACGTGCAAACTCTGATCGATACGGCCGTCACCGCAGGCGGCACTCAACTTCGCCCAGCATCACCGCCGCCATGGGGCGGGCTGCGTGGCTACTTCGCCGACCCTGACGGACACGCGTGGGAAGTCGCATGTAATCCGGGCATGAACATCGACGCTGATGGCCGCGTCTCGTTCTGAACCGGAGTACCCTGCACGCCATGGCTGGGTCCTTTCTCTTCTACGACTTTGAAACCGACGGGATTGACCCGCGCTGTTGTCGCCCGACGCAGTTTGCCTGCATCCGGACCGACCATAACTTGAACCCCGTTCGCGGCCCAG
>CAVOCO010000109.1:0-5048 GCA_963694215.1 Phycisphaerae bacterium | reverse complement strand
GTCTTGCAGTTCTTGCCGAACGACCGCTCCGTTTGGGGTCCAGAGGATGAGTCCTTGCCCAACCATCTCGTCAATCTTGAAGAGGCCAAGCTTGCGGCCGATGACACGGTGATCGCGTTTGCGGGCCTCTTCCAGTTGCCCAAGGTGAGCTGCGAGCCGTTTCTTGTCTGGGAACGCAGTGCCGTACACGCGGGTGAGGTGGTCAGAGTTGGCGTCGCCATGCCAATAACTGGCAGCGACCGACATGATCTTGGCTGCGCCAACCCGCGCCGTAGAAGGCACGTGTGGCCCGGCACATAAGTCGTCCCAGTTCTCGCCTGGTTCGCCTGTTGCATACCACGACAACGACTCGGCGCCGCCTTCGATGGCTCGCTTGGCATTGTCGATTTTGTACTTGCTTCCTTCGGACTCAAGCCGCGTCATGCCATCGGCGACGGAAAGGTTGCGTCGGGTGAATGGCTTATCGGCCTTGATGATCTCGGCCATGATGGACTCGATGCGTTCAAAGTCGTCTGTGCTGATCGAGACGCCCTTTGGCAAGGCAATGTCATAGTAGAAGCCATTCTCGACGGGCGGTCCGTAGACCAGCATCGCATCTGGAAAGACGCTCTGGATGGCTTCGGCCATGATGTGAGCCGCGCTGTGGCGAACAAGCCACAAGACATCGTCGCTGCACGCATCTTTGCCACGCGGTGGCGTGATAAGTGATACGCCTGCGTCTGCGGTAATGGCATAATCAAGGCCAACAAGTTCGCCATTAACGCGAG
Source organism: Phycisphaerae bacterium (assembly GCA_963694215.1). GTDB lineage: Bacteria > Planctomycetota > Phycisphaerae > Phycisphaerales > SM1A02 > UBA12567. The sequence continues at coordinate 4,281 of CAVOCO010000109.1, read as the reverse complement.
CGCCGAGCGCCGCCTTGGCAAGCCCGGGGCCAATATCAGCGGCCAGGTCAAGCGGAGTTGTTGGTCCGTCGAATGTGCGTTGGGATCCATCTGGGAGGGTGATTGTGGGCATGGCGTCGCTGGTCGTCCAGTTTAAGATTGAGGGGGAAAGAGGTCTTGTTGTCCGGGGTCGTCTTTGACTTCAGACTGGAGGTCTGAGATCTGATCGGCGAGATCATCAAGTGAATCCAAGTCGTGGTATTCGCTTGCGTATCGAATATAGGAAATGTCGTCGACAGCACGGAGCAGGGCGGCCACACGGCGACCGATTTCTACACTTGGTACTTCGCGATCAAAGTCTTGTCGCACCAATCGTTCAACCTGCTCGGCAATTCCCTCTTTGACTTCTTCAGGAACAGGGCGTTTGCCGCACGCTGCAATGATGCCTCTCAGGATGCTTTGCCGATCAAATGGTATGCGAGAACCATCCTTCTTCACTACGACGAGGCGGCCAGTCGCTTCAAATCGCTCATAGGTTGTGAAGCGGCGCGAGCACCTGAGGCACTCGCGGCGGCGGCGGACAGCATGGCCACCGTCAGCCCCTCGGCTGTCAATGACTTTATCTTCGTCTTGATTGCAGTGTGGGCAGATCATATGAACTGACCAATAGTACCTGAATCCCGCCCGCCTCTACTTCACCAGGGCTTCGCGGCAATCATCACTCGCATATAGGATGCGGAGGCATCCTTGGCACTGGACGACCTCGTCTGGGCGGCTCGTGACTCGATTGACCACATCAAAGGGCAGGTGCACATTGCATGTGTCGCAGGCGTACTCGCGTCGCCGCTTATCAACGAGCTGAATGCTGGCCATGGCTTCGCCTTCGAAGTCGTCGGCGAGGTTGTCAAAGAGTTCCTGCGTGCTGCCCGGGATGACGGCAGCTTTCTCGGCCCGCTCGAGTTCGATCTCGGCCAATGACTCTTTGATCTCGGCTTTACGAGATGTCAATTCTTCTTGGGCCGAATTGAGCACCTTCGTGCGTTCAGTTATCTGCGTTTTGAGTTCGCCGAGTTCTTCTTCAATTTTCTCAATGGCGGTCAGTTCAGCAAGCCCTTGCTCGTCAAACTCTTTGCGTTTGTCTTTCAAACTGTTGACTTCATTGAGCACAGCTTGATACTGCCGCGTGTTGGACGACTCATTTAGTTCATCACGGAGTTTCGCAGCCCGCTCTTCAACCGATTCGGCCTCAGTTTCGAGGTTGCCAGCGTGTGCTTGGCGTTGCCGTTTGTGTGTCTCGAGTTCTACTTGTCGCTCTTGCAGCGTATTGAGCTGGCGCTGCTGAATACTGAGATAGGTTTCGGCCGAGTCCACGCGTTTGCGAAGTCCTCGCAGTTGACGTTCGACACGGTACAGGGTCAGCAGATCTTCGATGAGCGTCATGAATCACTCCGGCTACGGTTGATGGACGAGTAACAAATCAGTGTAGCAGGAAGACTGCGCGGGCCAAGCGTATGTAACGCCTTAGAGGATGAGCCATGCAACTGGTCCGACGAGCAGCACCGAATCAAGCACGTCCATTACGCCTCCCATGCCGGGCAGAATCGATGAACTATCCTTGATGCCCGCATCACGCTTGAGCAAGCTCATGCAAAGATCGCCGGCTTGGCCAAATAGCGCCAGCAGCAGTCCAAGCATGACGGCCATTGGCCACGTCAATGCGTTGTATCCAGCATCTGAGAGCAGGTGGTTGGCGACAACCGCAATCAAGACAGCAAAGATGACGCCCCCGACCAGCCCCTCAATTGTCTTGCCTGGGCTCAGCCATGGGATCAACTTATGCCGTCCACAGGTCATGCCTGTGAAGTAGGCGCCAATGTCGCAGGACTTGGTAATGAGCACGATGGCGAGAATCCACCAGGCAGAGACGTCCTGCCGAATGAGCAGATAAAATCCAAGAAATCCCCCGATGTAGACAACGGTCGCCACCGAGACAGCTGCATCTGTGAAGACACCCTGTGTTCGGCGCCCTCGTGTGTGCGCCACAATCGCTCCAAACCAGGTTGCGGCGATAACACAGAGTGGCCAGCCAATTGCTTCTGGTCCGGCGGCATTCCCCCAGATTGTCAGCAGCAGTGCCCAGCATCCTGCCATGACCAAGCCCACCGCGGCGCGGCGGCCGGCAGCGACGGCAACCGCAGAGAGTTCAAGAACGGCAAAGGTTGAGGCCACAAGCAAGGCCCCAAGCAGCACAAGGCCGCGTGGCAACTCGACGCCGCTTCCAAGCGATGGTGTTCCCACAAGTTCATCGGACCACAACAACGCCAGAAGCAGCAGGATCAGCAGCGGCCCCGTGATCAGCCGCTTGCTCAGCATGGCGTATTGGTCACCTTGGCATCTCGCCATGCTTCAATTCCGCCCGCCACTGATCGAACACATTGAAAGCCAGTTTCGACGAGGTACTGCGTCACGATGAGGGATCTTCGGCCTGAGCGGCAATAGACCACGACCACGCGCTCTTTCCACGGATCGAGTTCGGCCGCTCGAAGACTGAGTTCTTGAAGTGGCAGCAGCATCGCCCCCTCGATGTGATCTTCACGGTATTCCACTTCAGTTCGGCAATCCAGCAGTAGCAATGACTCAAACTGTTCGCACAGCTGAGGCACATCCGTTGGGAGAATCTCCCAGACGTCACATGGTTCCGATTGAGATTGCATATTTGGGGTCGTCATTGAGGTGCGATGGTAGCGGGGGAGCTGCCTCCGCGGTGGTTTCTACTCGCTGCTGAGCGTTCGATCCACGGTCTCTCTCACAACTCCTGCTGAGAAGCCCTTCCGGGCGAGTCGCCCAGTGAGGCGCCGTCTCGCGGTGTCCAGCGGCAGACGATCAAGGCCCCGCGCTGCTTTGCCAGCGGCCTCAAGTGCATCGGCCAGTTCGTCCCGGTCACTCATGTACTTCGCAGCGACAGATCTGGAGAGGTCTCCGCCAAACCCCCGGCTGCGAAGCAGAGACGTCAATTTGTATGTGCCAATGGGCCCTCGGCGCAGCACTTCCTGTGCAATCTGATCAGCTGCTACGGCATCGTCAAGCAGCCCATCTTGCTCAAGTTCATCGAGGATGGCTGTTACTTGCTCGAAGTTGTCTGCGTGCGGAGCGAGCCGGGTGGCGAGTCGCTGCCGACTTGCAGCAGCTCGAGAGAGTGAGCGAATGGCGCGAAGCCGAAGCGCAACGCGACGATCACAGGCCGCAATCGCATCGAGCATGGACGGGTCAAGTTCATCGTGTACGGCAAGCTGCAGAGCGTCGACGTCCTGCCGCCGAATGCGACCAATGACTTTGGAGCCCGAGTGAATCTTCCGCAGATTCGGTTCGCGGGCATCTGCCTTGATCGCGGTGATACATACAAAGTCAGCCATGGGGACCCCACGACGCCCGGAGTTCGGCCAGTTCAGATGCAGCTTTGTCATCACCCTGGGTTGATGCGATGTCGAGCCCGGCCTCTACAGCGGCATGGGCATCGTTGGTTCTTTGCAGGTGAATGAGGCTCTGGGCCCGGTGGAAGTGGGCATAGGGCTGATCGGGCTCGGTTACGAGTGACTGTTCAAGATGAGCAGCTGCAGCCTCGTGCTCGCCACGTCTCGCATATTCCATGCCCATCGCGTAGAGGCAGAAGGCGTCTCCTGGCTCGGTCGCGAGGAGCCTGTGCAATTGTTCAAGGCGATCAGCCATCTCAGTGGGACCCTTTCTTTGGCGAGCTTGTCTATTCTGCGTGCTATGCACGTCATTACACGCCGCTTGTTTGGTCTCATCTTACTCATCTTTGCGCTGTCTGCCCTCTGTGGGTGCGGGACTTCGTGGAAAGCCGACGTGCCTGACCGGCCATCCACTCGCTCCATCGTGGTGGATCATCAAACCGATGGAACCCACCGCCGCCTAGCAGTGGTTGATGGCGTGTGGTATCAAACAACTGGATCTGACTTGCTGGTACTAGACACGCAGGGGCGTCTCATCTCTCGACAAGCGTTGGCTCCAGCAGGGACCGCCTTGCCAGCATCTGACATCGTTGTAACTAGCGGGGAGATAGCCGTGTTGCTTGGGCAGAGCGAGGTCATTGTGCTCGATCGCACCGACCCATGGCGACCGACCATTGTTGATCAAGTAGACGGCGCAGTGCTGGGTATGTGGCCGCTGCATCTTGGATCGGATGGGGACACAATACTCGTGTTCGGCAAGGGTTCCGCGCGAACACTCTCAGGCGAAATTGTAGCGCGATCTGACGGCTCAGAGGTAACCAGCGTCCTGAAC
>CAVOCO010000108.1:0-5079 GCA_963694215.1 Phycisphaerae bacterium | reverse complement strand
CCCCCGTCCCTATCGCAAGATGCTGGAGCGATCTAGACTCATTGACTGCCGCGTCGATGTCATATCACCCGGCACGGAATGCGCGGCGCTGCATGGCGATGGATACTCGAAGATTGGCAGTTCGTCGTATGCCACGCCACGGGGAGCGGCCACCAGGCATATCAGTCAGAGGGTAGATCAGACAATTGCATACGAATGACTCAGGATGAATGCAGAGAAAAAACATCAGAGGGCGGAGAGCTGACTCCCTAGAATAGGACCGTGCTACAGATCGGCTCCGTACAACTCGACTCCAATGCACTGCTCGCGCCGATGGCGGGGCATTGTGATTTGCCATTTCGGCTGTTGTGCCGCGAGCTTGGGGGAGTCGGACTTGCAAGTACAGATCTGCTGAATGTTCACAGCTTGCTTCGCGGATCACCGAAGGCCTTAAAACTTGCATCGACATGCGAGGCAGACTCGCCGCTGTGCATGCAGGTGTATGGCAATGGCGAGGACCCGCTGGCAGAAGCCGGGCTTTGGGCGGTCGATCACGGCGCCGTCATCGTCGACATCAACATGGGCTGCCCGGTCGACAAGGTCGCCAAGAAACATGGCGGGTCTCTATTGCTATGCAATATTGATGACACGGTGCGACTGGCCGAGCGCATGGTCGAGGCGATCACACCAAAAACTGGCGCGCCGGTAACAGCCAAAATTCGTCTGGGGTTAGATGACGGCCGGATCGTCGGACCGGAACTTGCGCAGCGATTAGAACAAGTCGGCATTGCGGCCATCACAGTGCATGGTCGCACGACCGAGCAATTCTTCAAGGGAAGTGTGCGGCACACTGGCATTGCTGAAGTCGTTGCAGCTGTCGATTCAATTCCCGTGATCGGCAACGGCGACATTCAATCACCCCAAGACGCCGTTGACATGATTGAACGAACTGGCTGTGACGGCGTGATGGTCGCTCGCGGGGCCTTGCGCAAACCCTGGCTCTTCCGCCAGATTCAGGCCAAGTTGCGAGATGGGGTCGACCTTGCTGAACCAACCCGCTTGGAGTGGCTCGACATTATCGATCGCCACCTCGATCTGATTCTAGAACACCACGACGAGCGGGCAGCGATCCACCGCCTCCGGAGCGGCATCAGCCGCTACGCCAAGGGGATGCACGGCGTCTGGAAACTCAAGGATGACGTCCGCGCCGCTACGTGCAGCGGCGATATCCGCCGAGCATTGCAGGTCCACAGAGAAAGCCGCGTCGAAGTAATGGCCTGAATTGCCCAGGCCAGCCACTTACAGGGCTGGCCCGTGGTGCTGGGTCTGGTTGTGGGCGGCGGAGCCGCCGCTTTGATCGCCCTGAGACGCCTCAGACGTGGATTAGGTAAGTAAATCAGCCTGCGACCACGCTGCTCATCTTGAAGATGGGCAGGAGGAGCGCCATGGCGACGGCGCCGACGAGGATGCCCATGAAGACGATCAACATCGGCTCGATCATCGAGGTGGCTTGCTTGATGCCACCCTCAAGTTCTTCATCGCAACGGACAGCAATCTTTTCCATCACCGCAGGAAGTTGGCCGCTTCGCTCGCCCGATGACATCATCGCGCCAACACTTGCTGGAATCCACTTTGAGTCGGTGACGGCGCCTGTGAGATCCTTGCCATCTCGGACACGCGACTCCATATCTTGCCACATGCGATCGAACACGACATTGTCGGTCACGCCTCGGCAAATCCGGATGACATCAATCAACCCAACGCCGCCAGCGAGCAAAGTGGACATTGTTCTCGATGCCCGGGCGAGATAGAGCGACACCGTCAAGCGGCCAACTATCGGCGTTGAGAGTTTGCACCAGTCCACGAAATGCCGACCGGATATTGTTCGTCGCCACAACAGGGCGACCACTACGATCACTGCCACAGCTGGCACCCAAATGGGCCACCCGTGGCGAAGTGCATCGCCGATTCCCATCATCACCTTCGTTGCCGTTGGCAGCTCTGCGCCTTTCCGCTCATAAATTGCGGAGAATTTTGGCAAGATAAAAACAAGCATGAATGCAGTAATCATCACTGCGCTTCCAAGCATGAAGGCCGGATACGTCGCGGCGCCCTTGACTTGTTTACGAGTACGTTCTTCGCGGACGAGGTATTCGCCTACCCGGCCGAGCATCAAGGCCATTGTTCCCGATGCTTCAGAAGCTCGAACAAGGCTGACGACAATTGGTGGAAAGACCTTTGGCCACCGCGCCATCGATCGGGACAAAGGCGTGCCGCCACAGACGTCCACGTGAATCTCGCCAACGAGGTGCGAGAATTCCTTGCGGCGACACTGCACGCGCGAGGCATCCAACGCCTCGGGCAATGGAACACCCGTATCAAGCATGACACCAAGTTGTTGGCAGAACACGGCCACGTCATCGCGGCGAATACGTCGAACAGCCTCGCCCCTACGAATTTGATCGGCGTCGAAGTCTGGCAGCGCAGCGCCTGCAGTTCGAATTGCTGTAGGAACAAGGCCGTCTGCTCGCAGGATTGCAGCAATGTCATCAGGCGTCGAGCCAGAAACGGTTCCTGTAATAACATCGCCGTCCCGATCGCGTGCTCGGTACGAGAATGTTCGATTGGTAGTAGTGCTTGTGGTATCCATCATTGCGCTGCTGCGTACAGCACCTCATCTGGAGTCGTCAGACCTGCTGCAACCTTTTCCCACCCATCTTCACGAAGCGTCACGAATCCATCGTCAGCCAAATGAGCTCTCAGGATCTGCAAACTAGCGCCGGAGGCGATAGCTTCTAGAAGTTTGGCGCCAGGAACGAGCAATTCAAACATGCCAATTCGGCCGGCGTACCCGGTGTTGCGACAGCGGCTGCACCCAGAACCTTGCCACACATTATCGGGGTCCCCCCCAGCCGCCTTGATCGTCGCGGCCAACCGCTCGTCCGGCTCATGCTTCGCCTTGCAGTGCGAGCAGATCTTCCGAACGAGCCGCTGCGCAAGTACACCACGCAACGTGGCCGCCACGAGATAGGGCTCCACACCGAGATTGACAAGACGCGTCACGGCACTGGGCGCGTCATTGGTGTGAAGCGTCGAAAAGACAAGATGTCCAGTGAGCGCCGCCTGCATCACGATGGCGGCGGTCTCATTATCACGAACTTCACCGACCATCAGAATGTCCGGATCCTGGCGAAGCATTGATCGAAGTGCGCCGGCGAACGTAAAGCCCGCCTTGACATTGACCTGAGCTTGGTTCACGCCGGGAATGCGTGCTTCAACCGGGTCCTCAATAGTCGATACGTTTTTCTCTTCAGAATTGATCTCAGACAAGACCGAGTACAACGTTGTAGATTTGCCTGAACCAGTTGGCCCAGTTACCAATACCACGCCATTGGGACAAGCGACGATTCCTCGCCATGCCTCGAGCGTCTTGGGGCCAAATCCAAGTTGATCAAGTGACAAATCGACGTTGCGGCTATCGATGATTCGAATGACCACCTTCTCGCCATGCTTTCCTGGCATGATCGATACACGAAGATCAATCGGGCGGCCTTCAAGCATCACGTTGAAGTCGCCATCTTGCGGGACACGTCGCTCCGAAATGTCGAGGCTGGACATGATCTTGATGCGACTGGCAATGGCTGGATGCATGCGATGTGGCGGCGAAAGTTTCTCGTAGAGGCGGCCATCAACGCGATATCGCACGCGAAGACGGTGATCTTCGGGCTCGATATGAATATCTGATGCGCCTTCTTGCACGGCGGTAAAGATGATGTAGTTCACTAACTTGACCACTGGGCCATGACCGGCGACTTCTTCGAGATCAGCCAGTTCAGTCGCTTCGCGCTCAACAACAGAGAAGTCTTCTTCAGCAATGTCTTCGTAGATGTCGTCAATGACAAACACATTGGCAGCTGGAACCCAAGAACGAATGGCGCTTTCGATTTCGCTCTTCGTGGCGGCCACGAGCTTGACTTCGTGTCCGCTTATGCGCGCAATCTCTTCAGCGAGATACAAGTTGCTTGGCTCAATAACAGCTACTGTCAGTACACCACGCACAAGAAAGAGTGGTAGAACCTGGTGTTCCTCGATAAATTTTCGGCTAAGCAGTTCAATAACAGTCGGATCAGCGGTCTTCGCCACGGAGGCAAGGAATGGGACGCCATAACTCTCTGCGATTGTTCGCACAACATCCTCTTCGCTCGCGAGCTCAAGCCGCTGAACGACTTCACCAAGGAGATACTGGTTGTCGTGCTCAGTCTGCCATTGCAGGGCGAGATCAAGTTCGGACTCTGTAATAACACCGCGGCCTACAAGGAGCTGCCCGAGTGGCATTTCGGTTGCGAGCGTTGGAGTTATGTTGTTCTTCCAATGATCAATCATGCCGCTTGTCCCTTTGCAAAGGATCGGGCCGCTGACTCGAGCGTTGAATGAACTGTCAGTTTTCGATCAACCTGTGTCACCGACATGGCCGCCCAGGGCTGCCCATCGGAGCGCACGACGCGCAGTTGCCCGCCAACGCGCTGCAACGATTCATGCAGCCACAAGAGGGCCTCAAGCCCTGCTGAATCAATACGAGTGAGTTCTCGCATATCCAAGACAATGCGAGACCCCGTCTGGATCCGCTCGTCGCAGCGGCGACGCAGCACATCAGTGTCGTCAGAAAGCAACTCGCCGGCGATCATCAAGACGGTGCCACTTCGGTGTTCTTCCCATTGCATCTTCATGCTGCTTCCTCCATGCGTGCGTGCGGCGCCATGCCGCCGTGCAAAGCGATCAATTGCTCCCACTCGGAAAAGTCAAGTTGCAAGAAGCATGGCACAAGGGCCGGGTCAAACTGTGTTCCAGATCCAGCTTTGATTTCAGCAAGTACGGCATCACGGTCCATTGCATCGCGATAGGTTCTGCTCGAGCACATCGCATCAAATGCGTCGGCCAATGCAATCAAGCGGGCTGCAATCGGGATCTCGTCGCCAGCGAGCTTCGCAGGATACCCGCCACCGTCAAATCGCTCGTGATGATGACGCACGCCATCGAGAATGTCGTCGAAGTTTGGAATGTCTTTGAGAATGCCAAAGCCAATCTCAGGATGTCGTTGCA
>CAVOCO010000107.1:0-5086 GCA_963694215.1 Phycisphaerae bacterium | reverse complement strand
TATTGCTGCTTGATATCTTTCCGCGCGGCGCCGCGTTCAATGTAGATAGGGGCCGAATTCTTCAAATAAACCAAGCCCTGGCGCGTCTGGATGATGGGAAGCGTGTTGTGTTCCTGCCTATTGGTCAGGTCTTTCTCGAGGATGATGGTTCGATCAGTCCCGAGATCATGCCTGATGCGCTGCACCTTACGACTGCGGGGTACAAACAGTGGCGTGATGCAATTGAACCAACGTTACAACGGATGCTGGCTGATGGGAAATCCAAGGAGTGACCCTGCGTTGCTGGATTGTGTGGTCATGGTGCGCGGCGGTGCTCTTTATAAGTGTGGGCTGGGGCTGTGAACGTCAGGCAGCACAGAACAGGGCACCGGGCGAGATTCGCATTGCGAGTCTCAGCCCAGCAATGACTACAACATTGCAGCAGGTGGGGCTTGGCCCATTGATGGTGGGACGGTCTGCATTTTGCGCCGACGTAGATGAGCTTCCGGTTGTCGGGGATTTGCAACACATCAACGCAGAGCAATTGGTACGGGTGAATCCATCGCATATATTTGTGCAGCGGTCTGGTGATGCAGTGGATGGAATTCTTCAGCAGTTGGCACAAAAGCACGGGTGGGTCGTCGTTTCACAGTCAATTGTTGATTTGCCAGATGTCATCAGACTCATGGATCGAATCGCAACTCTCTTTGCACATAAAGACGTTGCTCAGAAGTGCCATGTGTTGTCCGGCCAAATTTCAGATGCGCTGCAAAAAACACCGGGCGAACAATCTATTCGCGTGTTGATTATCAGTGCCGACCAATCACCACTAGCGTGGGGTCGTGATACCTATCTGGGACAACTGGTCGACGCTGCAGGCGGCGAGAATGTCATGGCCGGTAATCGATGGACGTCTCTTTCACTCGAAGACGTTGTTCGATTGAAGGCAGATATTGTGATTGTTCCGACAGGGGTCGAGCCAGTGGACCTTCGTGCACTCGAAGCGGCGGTGGAACCAAATCGAATCCATGTATTGTTCTTCCCATCTATAGATATTCCTGGGCCACACCTCGCATCACTCCGCCCTGCCATCGAACGCATTCTGCGAGAGGCCTCCGTGAAGGCGCCATGATGAATTGGAATGGAGTCGTTTTGGTCGGTTGCGTTGTCCTCGATTCGCAAGCGTTAGTCATACCAAGACGTCATCCACTGTTTGAATGCAGGGCTCGTGATGTGAGGAAAAGGGGAAGAAGTTGTTTAAGCGCGCCGTCGTCGCGCGCAAAGTCCACTGAGTCCCAAGAGCGTGAGGGCGCCTGGGGTTGGGATAGGGGGCCCATTGACGAACCCTCGCCTCAATTGCCTGAGGTTGAGCCGCTTGAGAGCAAGTCTGTTGCTGGGTCGCCGATTCCGCTGCCGGTGGTTGCAACGTCGAAGCAGATTGTTTCGCCGACGGAAAGTCCAAGGCTCGCCAAAGTGAACACCGTTTCTATCCGATTGCCGGTGATATTCACGCTGTAGCTCGGGCGATACGACTAGTAGCTACCCCCGAAACTGTAGAGCGAGCGGTCACCGCCGCCATCGGCCCACGCGCCGAAGAAGTAGTCAATGTCAGCATCGCCCATTTCTACATTGCGGAACCAAGGATTGTTGTTTCCGTTAGCCCCAGCGCCGTCGATGGCCAGGCAAAGTCCTGCAACATAGTTGAAAATGCTGCTGGGTTGGCCGTGCTTAGGCGCCTGCGAGGGCCCATGGCAATGTTCGTCTATATATGGATGTAGTCCCGCACCCCTGGACTGGACTAGAGAGTGAGCAATGAAGAGGGGGATGATTTTCTCGGGAAACGGGCGGAGGCCAAAGTGTTGGTCCCTCGCGTAATGACTGTTTCAAGTCTGTGCTCCTCACACGCGGCCATGGCCAACGCTCACCCGCAGGCCTATAGGCAGAGGAATGCGATTGGTTCCAAGCAGCATGGCGGCCTTGAGCAGGGTCTACACGCCCTCAATAGTGGTGTGTTCAAATGGGCGTGCTGTTGGCAAAGCTCCGACTCATATGGATTTCGCCAGCACAATTGATTACAGCTAAACATCTAGTAACAGCCTTCAAATCAAGCGCATGAACTGCGATATTGCCCCGATATGAACCGTTTCAACCCTCGAACAGCTCTAGATTGGCTCTGGAACCGCTACGCGTCAACGCATCAAGTTTTGCCCGAATTGACGATTCGGGATGATCCTTGGCCACCATTTGGACGTATCGAGAGCCGATAAACTCGGCGTAGACCGTGATCAAGATTGTAGTTGTAGCGTTCTTGATCAATTGAATGATATGTTCGGAGTTGGGGATCAACTCAGCCTGTAGGCGTGGCTTGATCCTAGAATGCTGATTCAGCTGGTATTAGAGTATGAACTCTTGGTTTTTGGTGACCATTGTTGGAAAAGGTATGAACCATGACGATTGACACACAAACAGTGCTTGCTACAGGAATGATGATGGGTTTTTTTGCGTGCGCTGACGCCGCTTTAGCCAAGAGCAATCCATTCATGGAGTACGCAGGTGACTTTGGACATTCGGCCGGCAACACGACCGCAGATGGCGTGCCTGACATGGTGTATCGGGACTTCCGAACTGGGGAAGTGGTTGTGATCTACATGCACACCGGCATGGATCGACCCTTGACTCCTGCGGATCTCAATGCCACAGGGGAAGTCTTCTTTGGCCCGGGCACCATTGCCGCCGTTGACATTCTCGACACGGATACCGAGTATGACGTGTCCGCTGACGTGGCTTCGATCACTGTGGACAACTGGGGCACCGGCGGAAGCGGACTTGATCTTGTACTTGAAGTTGCTGGACCCGTCATTGAAATTGAGGTTCTTGATGGTGGTTCGGGATATCACAATTCAGGGCTTGGGTACTTTGATATTGACGAGACTGGAACCGGTGGATCTGGGCTCGACCTTGTATACACAACTATTGGCGGCACGCCAGGCGAAGTTCGCAAGGTCATCATTGTTGATGGTGGCAGCGGCTATGAGCCTGGGGCAGAGATTCCAATCTTGAATTCAAACTTGCTTGGTCATCCGGGTGATCCATTCGCTGGCATTGCATACGCCAATGATCTTGGCGTAATTGATCGCTTGGATGTAGTGGAACGCGGAAGTGAATTTATTGATACCCCAGGGATTATTTTCTTTCCGGCTCCAGAGGTTGGATCAGGAGCGGAGTTTCGCGGGTTCTTGGCGGGGTCTATTGATAGTGTGTTGTTCATCCCCAGTAACCCGGACGCCGGCGGCCAAGGCTATGCCTCTGATCCTGTATTAATTCCTGAAACAGATGGCATTGGCTTTGAGTATCGCATGGTTCGTCGCGGACCAATTGTTGGCACAACTATCATCAATCCTGGTGGCGGCTATGTGGTGGCACCGCAAGTTGCTGTTGGCGACCTTGAGTTTGGCGGCGATATTCAGACTGTTTTGTGGGACGAACTTGATGCTGTAGACCAACCGGAGACCGATGTCACCGGACGGGTTGTTGTGATGGATGTGGATGGCACACCGGTGCAATTGAAAGATCGCCGTTGGAATCTTCTTGTTGGCGATGTCGATGCAGACGGAGATAGAGACTTTGTGTGGCGCCGCAATTTGCATGAGTCCAATCCAGAACGGATTCAAATCTGGATTATGGATGGCGGAACTCGGGTTCAGAACATCCAACTCGACCCACCGGACCTCGGCTGGGTGCCACGAAAAGTTGCCGACTTGGATGGCGATCGAGATCAAGACATCTTGTGGTGGAATGAGCTGACAGGGATGCTCGCGGTGTGGGACATTGATCCACTCGCTCAGGGCTTCGTTAGCGATCGCAGTCTGCTTGTCGACAGTGATCAACGAAGTATTCGGTGGTGGCCAGAACTGGTAATTCCTGGATCCGTCGGCGAAAACGATCGTATTGTGTGGCGTGATCCCCGGAATTCAGTGCTTGCTATAGCCGACTACGCCGAGCGTGATCCATCTCTAATCTTGTCTTGGGATGTCATTTCCGATGAAAATGCGGCTGCCATCGTTCCTGGGTCGGACTTGCGTCCTTGGCGAGTGGGCGATCTCAATGGAGATGGCAATCACACCGATCTGCTGCTGAGGAATACGAGCAGCTTCGGAGTGAGCATGTGGCAGATGGATGGTTCGACTCTGGTTAATGCGGATGATCTGACATACGGATCTCGTGCAGTGCGAGCAGTTGGCCATCCCAACGGCATTCTGACGCATGGCGGCGAGCGGGCTACTGAATTGGCTTTCGGGGATGGTGGCCTTGCGATGCTCAGCGTGACATCCAGAGCAGCAGCATTTCCTAGCTCTGTTGAACTTTCCGCCTTGACAGATCTTCTTAGCCAACTGAGCATGGCGGGTGATGACACTGCTCTGTTCGTTCTTGCTGAAGTACTGTCGTTGTTGAATACGACGCCCTCCTTGGTTGACTATTTGCTTGTACCAGCTAATGCCACTCAATTGCTTGGCGGTCTCTCTGACTTCATGCAGCACTTGATAGAGTCTGAGGTCGCTGCGTTGGCGGCTCCCCCAGTGAATGGGAACGCTTTGGCATCGAGCATTATTGAGTACAAGCACGTCGCAATGAGCGGCGAGGTCAGTGTTTCTGAGCCAGAGTTGCAACCATTGCCTGAGGAGGATGAGAGCGATTCCAGCAGTGATGCTGGCGGAGGCGGCAGTGACAGCAGCGGATCTGGAGGAAGTGCTCTTCCGGGTGGTGGTAGTGGCAGCAGCGGTAGCGGTAGCGGTAGTCTTCCTGGTGATACTGGAGGCAGCGGTGGCGGAAATAGTAGTGGAGGTATTCCAGATAATTTCGACCCCAATGACCCCGATACGTGGCCAGCTGGCATTGATACATTTGAAGAGCTCCTCCAGTGGCTGATTGACAATCCAAATGCCAGTGCCTGATCGAACGCAGCACCAGAAGCGAATTGAGTTTAGGTCAATGCATGCGGATATCGAGTAGAATCCACGATTCAAGTGGAGGCTCTGCAATGTCATACGATCCAATTCCCCTGCTCGATTTGAAGGCTCAGTATGCGACTATTCGCGATGAAATCGAA
>CAVOCO010000106.1:0-5108 GCA_963694215.1 Phycisphaerae bacterium | reverse complement strand
CGAGCTTTTCGATCTTCTGTGCGATTTCACCTGTAAAGACGGCGTTTTCCTTGACGATGACTTCGTCAGTGAGCGGATTGATAATCGTTTGCCGATTGGTACGGCCGATGATGATCTCACGCAACGGAACATCAACTTCTTCACCCTTGTAGATGGCACGCTTGGCAATGCCGCGTTTGGTGCCGCAGTCGTACTCGGTTACGACGACGGCCTGTGCCACGTCATAGAGCTTACGAGTGAGGTAGCCAGAGTCGGCCGTCTTCAATGCAGTATCGGCCAAGCCCTTGCGAGCACCGTGCGTGGATGAGAAGTACTCGAGTACGTTCAAGCCCTCACGGAAGTTGGCGCGAATGGGTGTTTCGATGATTTCGCCACTTGGCTTGGCCATCAAACCACGCATGCCAGCAAGCTGTTGCATCTGACTGACGTTACCACGAGCACCCGAGGTGCTCATCAGGAATACGGGGTTCAGGTAGTGGCTGCCCTGGGTGCTGTCGATCGGAACTTCATCGAGGTTGGTCATGTCACGGCGGTCGTTCTGCAACGTCGCGACAAGTGCCTTGGTCAGTTCTTCGCGGCAGTGGGCCCAGATATCGAGCAGCTGGTTATGTCGCTCTCGTTCTGTGATAGCACCGGCGCCGTATGCGCGCTCAATGGAGTCAACCTTTTTCTGAGCTGCAGCAAGCAATTCAGGCTTGCTTGATGGGATTCGCATATCTGTGATGGCAATAGAGAGACCAGAGGTTGTTGCCGTCTTGAAGCCGATTTCCTTGAGGTCATCGAGCAACGTGAGCGTGTCGGCCCGTCCACAGAACTGGAACGTGTCATCAATGACGCGGCTGCATCCCTTTTTGCCCAGGGGGCAGTTGTAGTAAGGCATGCCGTCGGGCAGCAGTGCAGCGAATCGAAGGCGACCGACCGTCGTGACGACGCGGCGATTCTCGGCGATAGGCTCGATGGCGCCCTTCTCGCTTTTGACCTGCGTCGTAAAGCGAGACAGTCGTACAAGAATGGGCTCGTGCAAATCGATCTGCTTGTGCTCGAGGGCGAGCATTGCTTCGGCGAGATCGCGGAAGGCATGCATGTCCTTCTCGGCGGGCTTGCCTTCTTCACGCATATAGGTGAGGAAGTACATGCCCATGATGATGTCTTGACTTGGCGACACAATGGGATTGCCATTGGCCGGCGAGAAGATGTTGTGCGTCGAGAGCATGAGCACATGCGCCTCGATTTGCGCCTCGAATGAGAGCGGCAAGTGGACTGCCATCTGGTCACCATCAAAGTCGGCGTTGTATCCCGTGCACACCAAGGGATGCAAGGTGATGGCATTGCCTTCGACGAGTACTGGCTCAAAGGCCTGAATACCCATGCGGTGAAGGGTGGGGGCCCGGTTGAGCATGACAGGATGCTGGTAAATGACCTGCTCGAGAATATCCCACACTTCAGGATCACGACGCTCAAGCATGCGTTTAGCAGACTTGATGGTATCGGCGAGTCCGTGCTCTTTGAGCTTGCGGATGATGAAGGGCTGGAACAACTCGAGGGCGATTTTCTTGGGAAGACCGCACTGATGCAACTTGAGCTCAGGGCCGACCACGATGACCGAACGAGCGGAGTAGTCGACCCGCTTGCCGAGCAAGTTCTCGCGGAAGCGACCCTGCTTGCCCTTGATCATGTCGGTGAGCGACTTGAGTGGGCGGTTGCTACTGCCAAGAACTGGTCGGCGGCAGCGGTCATTATCAAACAGCGCGTCAACAGCCTGCTGCAGCATTCGCTTTTCGTTGCGAATGATGACTTCAGGGGCGTTGAGGTCCATCAGCTTCTTGAGTCGGTTGTTGCGGTTGATGATTCGCCGGTAGAGATCATTCAAGTCGCTCGTGGCAAAGTTGCCTGAGTCGAGCAGGACGAGCGGACGTAGGTCCGGGGGAATAACCGGGATCACATCGAGCACCATCCACTTGGCGTCGTTAGAACTGTTGCGCAGTTGCTCGACAATCTTGAGCCGCTTGGCGAGATCCTTGATCTTCTGCTTCGAACGAGTCTTTGTCAGGTCGTCACGAATCTCAGCGGCAGTTTCAGTGAGATCAAGGCGATCGAGCAGTTCAAGCGCTGCGTCAGCACCCATCATGGCCTTAAACGCTGTAGCGCCGTACTCCCGCTGCAATTCGCGGCAGGTGTCCTCGTCAACGACTTGGCCGTACTCCAGTTCGGTATCACCTGGATCGGTGATGACGTAATCCTGGAAGTAGATGACCTTCTCGATGTCAGAGGTCTTCATGCCAAGCAATGTGCCAAGGCGACTTGGTAGTGCCTTGAAGAACCAGATATGCACGATGGGCGCAGCAAGGTTGATATGTCCCATCCGCTTGCGCCGCACACGAGAGTGGGTCACCTTGACGCCGCAGCGGTCACAGATGATGCCCTTGAACTTCGTGCCCTTGTACTTTCCGCAACCACATTCGTAGTCACGCTCGGGGCCGAAGATCCGCTCGCAGAACAGGCCGTCCTTCTCAGGGCGGTAGGTGCGGTAGTTGATGGTTTCAGGCTTTTTGACCTCGCCAAAGCTCCAACTACGAATGTCGTTGGGGCTCGCAAGCGTGATCTTGACTGAAGTAAAGTCGTTAACTTGATCGAAGACGTTCTCGGTCATGTGATTAGGTTCCGTCGCAGTCCGAGTGAAGGTTCAGGTCCGGGAAATCAGAGCAATGGGCCAATGTCGTCCTGGGTTTTTTCCAGTTCAATATTCATCCCAAGTCCACGAATCTCATGGCAAAGCACGTCGAAGACGACGGGCATGCCGGCCTCAAGGGAATTTGTTCCCTTGACCATGGCATCGTAGATCTTGGTGCGGCCCTCAACATCATCGCTCTTGACGGTGAGGAGTTCTTGCAACACGTGAGCGGCGCCGTAGCCTTCAAGTGCCCAGACTTCCATCTCGCCAAAGCGTTGCCCGCCAGTGCGAGCCTTGCCGCCGAGAGGCTGCTGGGTAATCAGGCTGTACGGGCCCGTTGCACGAGCATGGATCTTGTCATCCACTAGATGGTGCAACTTGAGGATGTACATGTAGCCAAGTGAGGTCGGCTGCGAGAAGGCCTCGCCGGTACGACCGTCGTAAAGCTGCGCCTTGCCACCGAATGGCACCTTCGCAAGCAACTCGCGTGAGTCGCCTGGGTTGGCGCCAGTGGCCTCAAAGTCAGCCACACGTTTATCAACGTGGTCATTGGCCTCGTCGATGCAGCCAAGCACTTCTTGCTCTGTGGCACCATCGAAGACAGGCGTGATGCACTGGAATCCAAGGACCCGAGCGGCCCAGCCCATATGCAGTTCAAGCAACTGGCCAACGTTCATCCGGCTCGGCACGCCGAGTGGGTTTAATAGGATGTCAACTGGCGTGCCGTCCTCAAGGAATGGCATGTCCTCTTGCGGAACGATTCGGGCGACGACGCCCTTGTTTCCGTGACGACCGGCCATCTTGTCACCGACCGAGATCTGTCGCTTATTGGCGAGGTAGACCTTGACCATTTCAAGAACGCCGCTTTGAAGTTCGTCGCCACGCTTCATGTGAGCGAGTCGACGTTCCTTCTCTTCTTGCATCGCCATGATGCGAGGCCAGAATTGCGTTCGAACCTTGATGGCTTCAGCGCGTACTTCCTTGGAGCCCTTGATCCACTTCTCGGTGAAGTTCTCAATCTGCTCCGTGACGACTTCTGGAATGTCCGAGGCGCCGACCTTCTGTCGGGTGGTCGGATCGACCATCTCGGCACCAGTGAGTTCATTCATCATGCTGATCATCTCTGCGAAGAGGGCAATGGCCTTTTGGTCCATCTCTTCGCTGAAGATCGCCATGTCAGATTTGATCTGAGCTTTCTGCTCATCGCTGAGGTGCATGCGACGGCTGAAGTGCTTCGTGCCAATGACAATGCCACTGCCACCTGCAGAAACCTCGAGCGAGTCATTTTTGACGTCTTCGCCTGCTCGGCCGAAGATGGCGTGGAGCAGTTTCTCTTCTGGCGTCAACTCGGACTTGCTCTTTGGGCTGACCTTGCCGACGAGAATGTCGCCAGGCCCGACCCGAGCGCCGCATCGAATGATGCCGCGTTCGTTGAGGTTGCGAAGTTGCTTCTCAGAGACATTCGGAATGTCATCCGTGAATTCTTCGCGGCCAAGTTTAGTGTCTCGCACTTCGACCGTATACGAGTCGATGTGAATCGATGTGAAGTCGTCGTCACGAACGAGACGCTCTGAGACGACGATGGCGTCTTCAAAGTTGTACCCGTCGAATGTGTTGAACGCGACAAGAGCATTCTTGCCGATGGCAAGCTGCCCAAGCAATGTTGAGGCACCGTCGGCGAGAATCTGCCCGGCGGTCACCGTGTCGCCGAGATTGACGACGGGCTTCTGCGTTTGGCAGGTTCGTTCGTTCAACTGGCGGTAGCGTTGCAATTCGTATTCGTCAGCGTTGTCGATGACAATACGCTCGGCATCAAGGGCTGTCACGACACCGCCGCGGCGGGCCTTTACAAGCATGCCCGAGTGTTCGCCGGCAATTTGTTCCATGCCGGTTCCAACCAGTGGGGGATCAACCTTAATGAGCGGCACAGCTTGTCGCTGCATGTTCGAACCCATGAGTGCCCGGTTTGCATCGTCGTGCTCAAGGAACGGAATAAGCGATGCGGACACGCCTACAATTTGCTTCGGGCTGACATCAACGTATTGCACTTCGTTGGCTGGAACGGTGCTGAGCTCGCCGTTGACGCGAGAAAGAATGTGCTTGCCACGCAACTTTCCTTTGGTATCGAGCGAGTCAGCTGTTGCCAGAACGGATCGCATTTCTTGATCGGCTCGAAGGAACTCGACGCCGCCAATGGCTTCGCCGTTTTCAATCTGCCGGTAAGGCGTCAGGATGAATCCGTAGTCGTCAACCTTGGCAAAGATGCCAAGTGATGCGATGAGGCCAATGTTCGTGCCTTCTGGCGTCTCAATTGGACAGATTCGTCCATAGTGAGAAATGTGAACATCGCGGACTTCAAAGCCCGCACGCTTTCGGTTCAGGCCGCCAGGGCCGAGTGCCGACAGGCGACGCTCATGGACCAACATAGAGAGCGGGT
>CAVOCO010000105.1:0-5198 GCA_963694215.1 Phycisphaerae bacterium | reverse complement strand
TGCTGCAGTTGCCCTTTTTGGATGGGCTTTTTCATCCCCAAGCCCAGCCATAAAAGTTGGCGGAGCGATCGCTGCGCTCGTGGTGCTCTTTCTGTTTGTGCTGATTAGTTCCATTCGGCACGTCGGCGAAACCGAAATTGGAATTGTCGTCAAGCACTATGGAGAAGAACTGCCTGCGGGCAGCATCATTGCCACCAAAAACGAGAAGGGCCCGCAAGCCAAAATCTTAGGACCGGGGTGGCACTTTTGGCTATGGCCCGGCTTGTACGACGTCCAAATTGAACGTATCGTTCAGATCTCGAGTGAGCAAGTTGGACTCATTACGGCAGTTGATGGATCGCCACTTCCCAAAGATCAAGCGTTCGCAGCTGAGTGGGACCAGCCAGGCAAAATGCTCCAAGCCGAGTATTTCCTGAATGAGGGCAATGGACACCGCGGCCCGCAAGCATCGGTGCTCAAGCCCGGCAACTACCGGCTGAACACGCGCCTCTTCCAAATCGACCTCGCCGATGCAACCAATATTCCAAAGGCAATGGTTGGCGTCATCAAGTCCAACGTTGGCGAATCGCCAACTGCAGTGAATGGCGAAATCGCCAGTATCGTCACGAAGGGTAATCGAGGAATCTGGGCGGAGCCATTGCACCCAAACAAGTTGTATCTCAATACCAATGCATATGAGGTGACGCTTCTCCCAACTGAACAGCAGATTATTCGGTATGGCATCGGCGGGATTGCCGCCGCCGTAGGAACTGATGGCCGCGAAATTGAAGTTCGAACTTCAGATGGATTCACCTTTCCTGTAGATGTTCGGGTGGAGTTTCGCATCAATCCCAATGATGCGCCCCAGGTCGTTGCTGAATTCGGCGGAGAATCCGAGAAGCTCCAACGCTATCTCGCATCTGTAGTGCGAGCCATCTTCCGGAACAATGCCGAAAACGTCAAGGCACTTGACTATGTGCAGCAACGATCTCAACAGGAGTCTTCGAGCACGGCAAGCATTCAAGCTGAAATGAGTCAAGTTGGGGTCAGTGTCAACGCTGTCCGCATTGGCCAAATTGGTGATGATGCTTCGCTTGGTGAACTACTCAAGACACAAACCGATCGAGAGATCGCCATCCAAGAGCAGATCACATTCCAAGAGCAGCAGCGAGCCGCCGAAGAGCAAAAAGCGCTGAGCCGAACCATGCAGGAAGCGGATGAAGAGGCAAAACTCGCAACGGCTACATACGGCGTCAAAATTGCAGGCCAAGCCAAAGAGCAAGTGCTGATCGAAGCAGCGGCTGAAGCTGAAGCAATTAAGATCAAGGCGGATGCGCAGGCCGAACTCTTTCGCAAGCTCTCTCAAGAGATTGGCATGCAGAACGCGGCGCTCTTGGAATTACTCAAAATCATCGGTGAGCGAGATATTGAGATTACACCTCGCGTCATGGTGGTCGGGCAGAATGGCGGCGGTCATGAAGGGACCGCGCTCATCGGCACAATGCTCGACTCGATGCTGCAAAAGCAAGAGAAGCCGCAGTAGAACACCGCTATCGAACGATAATCTGCCCCATCCAACGCTCATCACTTGACGAGAGGCCTGTGCCTGGCCGCACAAGCGCGAGGCTCAAGATGGTTTCACCTGGCCCGACCGCCGCAAATCTGAGCTGCTGCATGCCGATCAAGTCTTGACGGGCCTTCTGCTCGTCAGTCTGTTCGTACCTGTTTCCATCTGGCATCAAAACCGTGCCAACGGGTGGGCGAAGCATCTGCCAGACCCGGCCAGAAGTTGGGCTCTCTGGAAGCTCTACAACCAGTATCTGCCCCACCTTGAGCTCAATCACGCCGCTGGCCTCTAGGAGCCCGACGGTGACCTCATTGCTCGATGGCTGCCGTTTTGTAGATGTGGTGCTCGTACATCCTCCGGCGATCAGGCTTCCCGATGCCATCACCACACATGCAGCGACCAGACTTCCGACTCTCATTCGTATGCTCATGCCGTGAAGTGTATGGGACGCGTAGAATCTACGCCCATCCCCCTTCGGAGTTCACCTATGTCCACAACCACCACCTGTCCCAACACCACTGACGAGCTTATTGCCATCCACGGCGAGACGTGCCGAGGCCGCATTACAGCTGGCCTCACCCGCGTGAAGGAACGATGGACCAACGATGACGGTGACGCGGACACGTTGCATGCCTTCTGCATGGCTCGATTCGTTGGTGACCCGGCCAAGCTCTCGGATCTAATTGATCGACTCGAGAAAGCCACCGAACAAATTGGCGGGCACTTGTATGAAATGCACCGCACGCTGCGGCGATGGTCTGACCTTCGTGGCGACCGAATGACCGAGATTGATGACCTTCTTGCCATGTTCGATCCAGCACCTGATCTGAGCGACCAGTTCTACAAACAGAAGATCGCATTCGTCGCGCTTCTGAACTTCGATCGGCCTGATCTCGAAACCATGCTTGCAGAAGGCGACAACTGGACTTCAGAACAATGGGCTGCTGTTCGCATTTGCCGCGGATTTGGTCCACGAATTCCCGTAGAAGTATCTGAACTCGCGCGCGAACTTGGTCACAAGTCAGACACGTTTGTGTCTGACTTTCATGTCCCGGTCGGAAGCCTGGTGACTCCAGATGGAGCACGACCATTCGACGCCGATCGTAAATTGCTGGCACATTGGATCATCCGAGAAGAACTTCGCGGTGGCTACGCGGACGCGAATGGATTGCCTCGGCAACGCGCGTTGATGTGGGTTATGGGTCGACACATCGATGGAACCATTCCGTCCTCGATCATGCAAGGCGATCTTGAAAACGACTGGGATCCTTCGACCAACACACTAGGTGGCGTAGAGGCCACTGAACTGGTCGGACTTGAACGTTACGACCGATGGATCGACATGTTCACGGTCGCCAAGGCCTATGACGCCCACTACCCAGATCACCCCACGGCGATTGCGAGAAAGTTTGACCTGCAACGCGAAATCCCGGAGGCTGAAGTCGAGCGCCAACTGCTTGATTTGCTTGAGTCGCCCGCTCGCGATCCACTCATGGCCTTTGTAGCCAAGCGACTTGGCCGGCCGCTTGAAGCCCACGACATCTACTTCGACGAAATCGCCCCATCAAAACCTGTCGAAGAACTCGACGCATTGGTGCGTTCACAATTCGGCGATCACCGCGGACTGCAACTTGCATTGCCCGATCTGCTCCGCGGACTGGGCTACCCAGGTGGATCGGCAGACTTCCTTGGTTCACGTGTGCAAGTTGAGATTGCCCGTGGCGCTGGCCACGCGATGCGACCGTACTTGCCTGAGTACAACGCGTGGCTTCGCACGAATAGCCTTGATAATGAACTCGGCTGGGACGGATTCGACACGGCCATGCATGAGCTTGGCCACAATCTCGAACAACTTATCTCAACACACTTCGTGCCCCGGCCAGCACTCCGGGGTGTGCCGAACACGGCCTGCACAGAAGCCTTTGCCTTTCTGTATCAGGCGCTTGCGCCACAAGTACTCGGACTTGGCGAAACCAGCTCCCACGCAGATGACTGCACCGTCGCACAAACAATGCTTGAGGCATGCCAGATTGCCGGACCTGCTCTCCTTGAGCTTCACGTATGGCGATGGCTGTACGCGAATCCAGATGCAGACGCAGCCGCGCTACGCGACCACGTGCTTGTGACTGCTCATGAACTGTGGAAGACACATTACGAGCGGTTCTTTGGCCCCGACAAGCATGGAACGCTCGCTGCATATCAACACATGATCGGCTATCCACTCTACCTCGCTGACTACGCCCTTGGTCACATCATGAGCCACCAGATTAGGCAGCACGTCCAAGGCCGCGATCTCTCAACAGAAACGCACCGAATTTGTTCTATTGGCAGCATCACGCCAGATGCATGGATGCGGCGAGCTGTTGGAGATGGGATTAGCGCCACCGTGCTTGGCTGCGACGCGGCCGATGCATGCGGCAGATTATTGAAGGAATCTTGACGTGAGTTCACCCGACGTACTGTTACTTGAGAAGATTCACCCGGATGCCGAGGAAGCATTCGTTGACGCCGGACTGAGCGTTGGCCGATGCGACCAGGCGCTCTCGGGCGACGACCTTCTTGCCGCACTCGATGGGGTTCGATTCCTCGGATTACGCTCCAAAAGTCGCGTGAGTGCAGATGTGCTCAGCACAGCTCCTTCGCTTGAGGCAATCGGGTGCTATTGCATTGGGACCAATCAGGTCGATCTCAATGCGGCCGCTGCAGGCGGCACGGCCGTCTTCAATTCGCCCTTCTCCAATACGAGAAGTGTGGCAGAAATGACTATCGCTGAGATCATAGCGCTCCACCGACGTCTCTTTGATCGGTCGATGCAATTGCACAACGGCCACTGGAACAAATCTGCCACTGGCGCCCACGAAGTACGAGGGCGAACCATTGGCATTATTGGATACGGCCACATTGGATCGCAGGTGTCCGTCTTGGCTGAAGCACTTGGCATGAAGGTGCTCTTCTACGACGTGCTACCTCGCATGGCGATCGGGAACGCTCAACCATGCAAGAGCCTTGACGCACTCCTTCAGAAATCTGACGTGGTCACCCTGCACGTTCCGGCTACCCCCGCGACCCATCACTTGATTGGTGGACGCGAACTCAACATCATGAAGCCGGGCGCCTCAATCATCAACAATGCTCGAGGCACAGTAGTTGATCTTGTTGCCCTAGCGAAGTCCATCAAAGATGGACGTATTGGCGGCGCAGCGATTGATGTGTTTCCAGAAGAACCTGGCTCAAACAATGACACATTTCATTGTCCACTCACCGGGGTGGACAATGTCATCTTGACACCTCATGTTGGGGGAAGTACCGAAGAAGCGCAGTCACAAATTGCTATAGACGTCACCATGAAGCTCACCCGATTTGCGACGACTGGCACAACCACAACATCGGTCAATATCCCAGAGGTATATTTGCCAGTCCACCACCCCGAACACTCTCGCATTTTGCACTTCCACCGCAATGTGCCCGGTGTGCTCAGCAATCTGCACGCCATCATTGCCGATGCTGGCGCCAACATCCATGCCGAGTATCTACAGAGCCAGGGTGATGTGTCTTATGTCATCTTGGACATCGATGCGGTCAAAGACACAACGCTTGCAAACCGCATTGGCACACTTGCCGAGACAATCAAGCTCAGAGTGCTCTAACAGCG
>CAVOCO010000104.1:0-5203 GCA_963694215.1 Phycisphaerae bacterium | reverse complement strand
GAAGTGTTCGACAAGATGGGCACCGACGGCTACATCATTGAGTGGATACTTGGTGCAGATTCAGGGCAGAGCATCAAGGAATTGTTGACGCGTGTTAATTCTGACTGGGTTGGCGTGGATGGCCAGTCTGGCTGGTCTCACGAGATCAGTACGGTGCTAAATCAGGGAGATAATATTGCTGAAATCGTCAAGAGCGTGCGCAAACTTGTGGTTGAGAATCGAGCCCAGCTCGATGCCATTGTTCACGATGTGGCAATGGCGGCTAGTGATGCCAAGTCGGTTATGGCTGAACTTCAAGCCAATGCACCGTTGTGGTCAGATGATGTTGGTGGTTCGCTTGCAGACCTGAGCCTCTCTTCTCAGCAACTCCTGCTGCTCATGCAGGAAGCCCGCAACGCGCCGTGGCGATTGCTCTATCAGCCAAGCGAGCTTGAGGTGACCAACGAACTCTTGTATGAAGCCTCTCGCAATTTCGTGTTTGGGGCTGCTGACCTGAAGTCGGCTGCTGCAAGCATGGATCGACTCGTCAATGCGCGAGGAGATGAACTCTCGACCGACATGCGCGACTTCAAGTTGGTTCGTGATAATCTCAACGCTGCAGTCTCTCGCTACGAGCGTGCCCAAACGCAACTCTCTCAGGTGTTGCAGGGCACGACAACACCTCCTGCCAAGTGAGTCGTCCTGTTGTTATCACAAGTCTGGATGACCCTCGCGTAGAGGTCTTTCGAGATGTCCGGGATCGAGATCTTCGCGGCCGCCGCGGCATTTTTATGGCCGAGTCGGAAATGGTCGTTCGGCGGCTTCTGAGAACTCCAGATCAGCTGCAGAGTCTTCTGCTCTCGCCTTCTAAGCACGCGCGTCTTGCTGATGCGATCAAATGCTTGCCTGATGATGTTGGCGTGTATGTGGCTGATCTTGATGTTATTGAAGGCATCGCCGGGTTTCACATCCATCGCGGTGTCTTGGCAGCGGGCTGGCGTCCAAGTGAGCAGGATGTAGCGATCGATCGATTGTTGGAGCGGGTAGAACCAAGCGGGCCGCGTGTCATTCTTGCAGCGGCGGGCATCAACAACTCCGACAACATGGGGGGCTTGTTTCGGACTGCCGCCGCGTTTGGCGTTGACCACCTGTTGTTCGGTAGTGATTGCTGTGATCCGCTATATCGAAAGTCCGTTCGAGTCTCGATGGGCCATGTGCTCAGTGTTCCATGGGCAATGTGCGAAGATCTTCCTACGGCATTGCGACTGCTGCGTGATCAGCATGGATTTCAGGTCATTGCCGCGGAGTCAGGCGAAGGGGCGGCGTCACTTGATGCGTGCACCTTCGCAGACCGGGTGATCATCGTCGTCGGCGCCGAAGGCCACGGACTCTCACAAGAGGTCCTGTGCTGCGCCGATCAGATCGCCGAAATCAAAATGGCTGAAGGCGTTCCATCCATCAATGTTGTAGTGGCAGCGGGAATTTTCCTGAATGGCGTGCGTCGCTTCGCCGCGATCTAGACGCCCGCGGCTGATTCGACCGACTCTGAGACGCCCAGGTCGAAGCGTTCGATGCCTGCGCCAAGTGTATTGAGTTGTTCCTCAAGCTTGACGTAGCCGCGATCAACGTGATAGATCCGTTGCACAATGGTTTCACCCTTGGCCGCAAGTCCGGCCATGATCAGGGCAGCTGAGCCACGAAGATCGCCCGCCATAACAGGTGCCCCGATGAGATCGCCACCGCCTTGAACCACGACGGTTGGACCTGATCGGAACAGCTGAGCGCCCATGCGAGTGAGCTCTGACACATGCAGAAAGCGGTCTGGGTAGATTCGTTCGGTCACGATGCTGTTGCCATCAGCAAGGCACAAGACGGTCATCATCTGGGCTTGCAGGTCGGTTGGATAACCTGGATACGGCTGCGTCGTGAAGAGGACTGGCTTGAGGTTGCGGTCACTACTGACCTTGACAGTGCAGCGATTCGCCGGCTCCGTATCGTTGAGCCGCTGCACATGCACGCCAGCAGCAGTGAGGCGATCGAGTACTGCAAGAAGATTGTCATATGGAAAATTGGTCAGTGTTGCATCGCCATTGGTGATGGCCACTGCCATAGCGATCGTGCCGGCCACAATGCGGTCCGGAATTACTCGGTAGTCGACATCGCCAAGCGACTCGACGCCGTGGATCTCAATTCGCGGCGTACCAGCGCCACGCACATCAGCGCCCATCAAGTTGAGCATGTCTGCAAGGCCTGTGATTTCTGGCTCACACGCAGCGCTCTCGATAATCGTTCGGCCCTCAGCGAGTACTGCAGCTGACATGACATTCGCGGTGCCCAGTACGGTCGATCCGAATGGGCCGCCGAGGAAGATCGTGGCGCCCTTGAGTTGGTCGGCCTTCGCAATAATGTCACCACCGTCAAGCGTAATTGTGGCGCCGAGCGCCTCAAGTCCGCGTAGGTGCAAATCAACTGGTCGGTCGCCAATGGCGCAGCCGCCGGGCATTGACACGCGAGCTTCCCCTCGAGCGGCAAGCAACGGGCCCAGTACGCAGATACTTGCCCGCATCGTGCGGACAATGTCGTACCGCGCGTGATTTGCGGTTGGATCGATGGTCTTGATGGTCATCGAACTGCCGTCGCGTTCGATCTCGCAGCCGATTTCGCCGAGCAGGCGGACCATGTTGTTGATGTCAGAGAGCGGGGGGACATCGCGAAGTTGGACTGTGCCGGTTGAGAGGATGGCCGCGGCCATCGCAGGCAGTGAGGCGTTCTTCGAGCCGTCTACAGCGAGCGTGCCACTGAGCCGAGCGCCTCCTTGAATCCGCAATGCATCCATGCCGCGTTGCCTCCTTTATTGTGCCAAACCGCATATGTGGCAAACTAT
Organism: Phycisphaerae bacterium; assembly: GCA_963694215.1. Taxonomy (GTDB): domain Bacteria; phylum Planctomycetota; class Phycisphaerae; order Phycisphaerales; family SM1A02; genus UBA12567. Next base: position 2,340 of record CAVOCO010000104.1, on the reverse strand, counting down.
TACGCCACGATTCATTGATCGGCACTTGGTTGTATTGGACTGGAATCCTACGTTCAGGATGACCCTAAGTGTGGAGGAACCATCATGACATGTCTCAATCAACCCATCAATTTCAAACTCGCAGGCGTGTCCATTCTGGGAGCCGTAGTGCTCGCAGCTGGTCTAGCCGGGGCCACCCAACCAGAGTCCATTCAGCTTACTGGAGTCGTTCGCGACTTTCATGAGCGGACGGCGAATCCGCCGGGCGATCAGCGGGCTCACCCAGATTTTGAGGTGGAGCCCGATGCAGGGTTTGGCCACTACTGTGGAAATGTTGCCCTGCAACTCGATGATCTTGGCAAGCCCGTGTTCACCGGAGATGGCTGGAAAATGAGTTCGCAGGCAAGAGACAGCGACAATCGGCCAATTTGCTGGGCGCTGGTGGATGCCACCCTTGGTGACTCAGCAGAGAGCCGCGGTGTGAGCGACGAGGGCGGCATTCAGAATGTCCGTACTTTCAAGCGGTGGTATCGCGACCGACCGCGATGGAATATGTCCCAAACGCTCGAACTAACCTTCAACTTGCAGCCAGACGGGACATACGTGTTTGATGACACAGTTGACCCGCAGTATCAATCGCTCGGTGGATTTTTTCCGATTGAGAATCAACTGTTTGGAAACTCTGGCGGCAGTCCAGATCGCAATTTCCACTTCACTTTTGAACTTCATACCGAATTCACCTACCAAGCCGGCGAAGGCCAGTTCTTTCGATTTGTTGGCGATGATGACGTGTGGGTCTTCATCAACGGTGAACTTGTCATCGATCTCGGAGGGATTCACTCCGCGACGGAGCAGTTCGTCGATGTCGACCGACTCGGCCTTGCCGATGGTGAGGACTACACGCTAGATTTCTTCTTTGCAGAACGCCACCGAACGCAGTCAAACTTTCGCATCGTGACCAGCCTGCGTCTCGATGACCCGTACACACCTTCGATTACTGCGGCATTTGATTAGTCGCGGAGGTTTTTGGTCTGGAGTTGGGGGTCGAGTTGTGACCTCCGACTACCGCTCGGCGAAGCGACGCAAACGAGAAAGCAGGGGGGGCAGGCACCGCGACGGTATCTGGCTCCTTTTGCCTCACTGGGTGCGATTGTTATTGTCTGCTGCTCTGGTGTCGCCAGTCAGCGATCGCTAGTACACCTCAACCATGCATCGGTCTGCAGGCTTGACCCGCTTGATCATGGCCTTGTCGGCCTCGGCGAGGCTGAACGGTTCATCTGGCAACTTGAGGTAGTCGCCAGCGACGCCGAGCGTTTCGAGCAGGCGATAAATGCCAACTTGCATGCCCTCAATGCCGCAGATGTAGAGCAAACTGCGATCGTTCGCCAGGACGCGGTGGAATGGGTCTGCCGTCTCAACGATGTACTGATCAACGTACATCCGTGGTCCAACTTCCGGGCGGCTGATTACCGTGTGATAGTGGAAGTTCTGGTGCTGCTCAGCGAGCGCCGTAAAGTCAGCGTCGTACATGAGGTCAGTGCCATAGGGCACGCCGACGACCAGGTGAATTTCACTTGAGCAGGCGCCGTCGGGATCTTCAAGTAGTTCTTTGACCATGCCGCGGAACGGCGCGATGCCTGTTCCGGTTGCAACAAAGACGTAGTCATGGAGCGATGGATCTTGTGGGAGCAGGAAGCGTTTGCCCGCTGGTCCTGACACAAGCACTTCGTCGCCCACTTTAAGATCGCAAAGGTAGTTGCTGCAGACCCCGACAAACAAATGATGTTTGTCCGACTCTTCTTCCGAGTACTCGTCAATGAGCCGCTTGCAGGTGGTCGAAAGTACTGCGCCGTTGCCATCTTCACCGCGCGATGGGGCAGAGATGGAGTACAGCCGGACTGGATGCCGCTTGCCTTTCTCATTGAGTCCTGGCGGGATCACGCCAAAGGACTGCCCAGCCTGAAAGCTGCCCTCAAGCGGAGTGCCTGATACGTCCACTTCAACATGCCGTACGAACGAGGCGGATCGGCCCTTGAGGCACGAAGCAGACTCGACAATGCGGCCGACCACAGGATCTTTGGGCTTGACGACGTTGAGTTGACAATCACCGAATATTGGGGTGCTCATAAGGGGTGTGAGCATACCACCTGACACCGGTTAATGGTCGTCAATGAACGATTGTAGATTGTGGCCACTGGGTGATTGGAAGACGGCGAGATCAAACTGAGGCACTGCAGCAAGCAAATGGTCGAATATGTCTGCCTGAATGGCTTCATACTCTGCCCAGCGGTTGTCATTAGCGAAGCAGTAGATCTGAATGGGAAGACCGGTTTCCGTAGGATCTAGGTGACGCACAAGGAA
>CAVOCO010000103.1:0-5215 GCA_963694215.1 Phycisphaerae bacterium | reverse complement strand
CGCCTTGTTTGCACTTCATAGCTGCAACCATGATGCCATGAAAGGCTTGCAATTGATCCATGTAGGTGCCGTGCTCGGGCGAACTCGCTGAAGCGATCTTGACCCGCTGCGTTAGGAAGTACGACGCAACAATCTCTTGGATGTGCGATGCAGATCGTTCCTTCTCGGCAACCCACCGGCTGGCTTGATTGAATGCCTGCGCTGTTTCGACAGCCTGTAACTCAATGATTGCTGCGGCTGCTTTGCGAATGGTGGTGGCATCTTCTCGCATCGAGGCAATGCGAGCGGCATCGTCATAAACACCGCACGGAATCTGACAATGAGCCCCCGCTGTTTCTGACGCTCGCAATACAGCGATGGCAATGAACAAAGCAGAGAATGCGATAATGATGGTGCGACGCATGGTGGTGGGTCCTAAGAGGAAACGAGGTCAAAAGTGTCTGGGCTCGAGCTATCAAGCCATCGCTTCCACTGGGGACGCGTGACATTCTCGAGAAGTTCTCCAGGCTCTAGGAAGTTGTAGATCGACGAGTAGGATCTCACGTCAGTTGGTGTGACGCGACGTGCGATGTGATGCGGCCTAAACTCATTCGGGTGCATGAGTCCGGCGGCGGCCGTGACTTCAGCAAGCGCATCAAGCGTATTGCTGTGATAATTGTGAACCCGATCCGACTTATTGTCGACATCAAGCCCGCGGAATAACTTTGGATTTTGCGTAGCGACGCCCACTGGACAGGTATTGGTTTGGCAGCGTTTCGCTTGGATGCAACCGACTGCGAACATGAAGGCGCGGGCCGCGTTGCACCAGTCAGCGCCTATGGCCATGCGCTGGGCGATGTTGAAAGCCGTTGCAACTTTACCGCTTGCGGACAGTCGCACCTTATCTCGCAGGCCCATGCCGACGAGTGCGTTTTGAGCAAAGAGTAAACCCTCAGTCAGCGGCACACCCATGTGATCGAGGAATTCGACTGGGCCAGCACCAGTGCCACCTTCGGCGCCATCGATGACGATGAAGTCGGGATAGATATTTGTTGTTCGCATTGCCTTGCAGACCGCGAGGAAGTCATGCGGATTACCAATGCACAGTTTGAATCCTGCCGGCTTTCCGCCGCTGAGATCTCGCAGCTGAGCGACAAACTCAAGCAAACCAGTCGGCGTTGAGAACGCAGTGTGATAGGCCGGAGAGATGCAGTCTTTTCCGACTGGAATGTGGCGGACCCGCGCAATTTCCTCATTGACTTTGGCGCCTGGTAGAACGCCGCCATGGCCGGCCTTAGCGCCCTGTGACACCTTGATCTCAACCATCTTGACTTGCTCAATTGTGGCCTGTTCTTTGAAGAGCTCAGGGTCGAAACTGCCACCATCGTTTCGGCAACCGAAGTACCCGGTGCCTATTTCCCACACGAGGTCGCCTCCGTTGTGCGTGTGATATGGACTGAGTCCACCTTCACCCGTGTCGTGATAGAAGCCGCCCATTTGTGCACCCTTGTTGAGGGCAAGTAGCGCGTGTGGGCTCAGGGCGCCGAAGGACATAGCCGAGATATTGAGCACGCTGGCCTCGTAGGGCTTGCTGCACTGTTCATTACCAACTTTCACCCGGAAGTGGGAATCTTGCTTGGGCTTGGGTGCAATGGAATGATTGATATATTCGTACTCGGTGCTGTAGACATCGAGGTCGGTGCCGAAAGGCTTCGCTTGCTCTTGATCCTTCGACCGTTCATACACCGCGGTTCGCTGAACGCGGTTGAACGGCTTTCCGCCTTCGTCGGTTTCGACGAAGTACTGCATCATCTCTGGGCGAATGCTCTCAAAGAAGAAACGCAGGTGACCAAGCAGCGGATAGTTTCGCAAAATGCTGTGGTGCTTCTGCATCATGTCCCACAGCCCAACAATCGACGTTGGAACAGCAAAGATCAGCCCTAGCAACCACAGCGGTGACCACAAGACACTAAGCGCAATGCAGGCGCCCCATAAAATTATCGATCCAAATACCAGTAGCAAACTAAGTGCGCGCATGATCTTTTCCTTCCTAAATTTATGTCGATGCTACAGAGCTGGTGATTGGTTAGCGAGACGCCGATTGAGATGAGTCAAAGCTAAAATCAGATCCAAAGAACCCAAGTTCAACAATGCCATCTTCTCCATGCTCAAGCGACGCTGGTTCAATCACCATCCAGTCTGGCCATCCAACACCAGAAAAGAACAACGGCATTGTAGCTGAGAGTCGTTCTCCGATCCCTGCAGTTCCAGTCACAACACCAACGCTCGCGACATCGCTCCCTGGCCGTGGCCGCACGAAAGCTGCGGCGAGTGGGCCGTCGAGTTGACGCTCACCAATGGAGACCTGGTCTCGGGTCACTTGAATTGGTGAATCAGCAAGCATCGCATCCCACGCTGCGTTGGTATCGCGATTGCCGTAGAGCATGAGACCACGGTCTGGATCGGCCGCTGGGTTGAAGTCCACATCATCCAGAATGGTGACGAGTCCGTTGCCACGGTACCACCAACGCTCGGCGTCTTGCCGCGCGCGGGCACGGTTCCACGTGGTTTCTTCTGTGGTTCCACGAGTTCCGACTACAAGTGTTACGCCATGGTTCCATGCGCTGCGAAGCCGGCCTGATCGGCGAGGGTTTTTGTGTGCAGCGGGAATCGGCTTTGAAGATGACCACCCACGATCATTGCCGCGGGCTATGTGCACAGTTTTTCCACGAACAGAGAATGGTTCACCCCCATCAAGATTAATTTGGACATCGCCATCGGCATTGAGATCAGGATGTGTTGTATCGATCGACAGGTGCGATACGTTAGAAGTTGTGCCCTTGATGATCACACCATCATCAGTACGTTCAATCACAAGATCGATTCGACTGGGTTGAAGGGATTGTTGTTGTTGCGCGATCGTGGCCCACTCGCATGTGGCCGATGCTGATGGGTCGACGGTGACAAAAGTGAGCGCATCTCGATGACCACCCGTGCCCAGTGTGTGCCGTTGCAGAAAATCAAACAATGGCGGCCAGTCCATGCACTGATCACCCCACCAATGGCCAGCATCCGGTCGTTCGTAGTAGGCGAAGTCGCCGTGTGACTTTGCGAGCGCTGTCCGCATGGCCCGCGCTTCAGAAACGGGCACGTTGTCATCAGCGTCGCCGTGCAAGATGTACACACCGAACCGATCAGCGTTTGGAAGTAGTAGATTCGTGTCGCTTGGGTTTGCTGCTGTTCGTAGAATTTCACGCACGCCACCATCTTTTTCATAACGCGGCGGTCCGCCGTATGTCCAGAAACTTGACCATCCAGCGCTTGGCGCAATGGCGGCGAACCGGTCTGGCATAGTGAGCCCGATGTTCCAGGTTCCGTGACCGCCCATCGAGTGGCCGGTCAGCCACGTTCGATTCGGGTCATTGGGGTATCGACGCTGCGCGTCTTCAAGTACCTCGATGGCATCAAGTCGCCCCCATTCTTCCCAGTCGAAACCGAATGGTCGTCGGTTGGTTGGCGCAGCAACCATGCACCAGGGGCGAGCCTTGTAACAGGATGCTTGTTTCCCGCCTTGTACCGATGCGCCATGAAGCGACAAGACGGTGCCTGGAAGATCATCGGTTTCGCCGACTGCTGGTACTAGCCCGTAGTACTGCACGCTGCCGTCAATGTCACTTTTAAACGTGTGCTTTCTCCACTGATCATGTGCCCGCACACGAATGTTGAACGTGTCGGTATCCAGCAGTCCGCCAGCGGCATCACGCAGGCGTAGATCAATAGATACATTTTTGTCGTCGCTTGCCTGCGAACGCACACGCATTGGGACCTTTAAGAAGGACAAAGCCGGAATTGTGGGCACCGTTGTAACTGTGGTCAATCCCTCCGACATGGCCTCAATGTGCGCCCCCGTAAGTGGCGTCTCGTCAACGTTGTGGATGAGCACAGCTGCCCACTCATCAAAGTCCTGTCCAGAAATTGCATCGGGCACCGTGCGATCTCTCGACCCAAGTAGGGCCACGCGCGTAGCGCCAGGTGACACTTGAGTTCTGGCCAGTTCATCGCGCGTTGTGACGGTTGGATTGGGCTGGCCACGGCCAGATCGGAGCATGACTTCGTTTCGGCCCTTACGGAGCATGAATGGCAACCGCGTGTTGCCATCGCCATAGATATCACCTCCACGGGGCAGTCCATTGATCCATGCATCGCCGAAGGCTGACGCATCGAGCAGCGCAGGGGTGTCCCTATCTGATTCGAATATAAAGAGGCCCCATCCGCCTCGTGGAATGGTTGTCTTTCCATTGTCGTCGCGGGTTGCATTCGCCCACGTCGGTGCCCCCATCATCTTTGAGGTCAAGGGCTTGCCTGAGACCATCCATGACTCAATTGCATCGATATGAACTGGCCGTCGCCAGGCCTTACGGCCACCTTCAGTGACATGAACAGAAGTCGGCGAGAGCGTTTGGGTGGGCGTGCCGCTTGTTGGTGCGGATAGCACGAACGCCAAGAGCAGTGACGAGGTCATGAACGCAGTTCCTTGTGTGGAATATCAAGAGCCAGCAGGCTTCTTTTTTGCTGGGGCGACATCTGCTGGCTTTGCATTCGACTTTGACTTGGGGACCCCGGGGTTGAATGTCCCAGATGGTCCTGTGATGACTGGCTTGTCAAACGACGTCGGAAGTGCACCGGATACCGACCAGTCTGAGAACGCGATGCGAGTAAATACTGTGGCCGCGGGGGGAATGACATCCATTTGCGATGGCCACGGATCACCATCGCGTGGAATGAAAATGCCAAGGCGAAGTCCTTTTCGCAAACGCTTTGAGTGTGGTCCAATTTGAAGTATGAGCAGGTCGTCATCTCCCTTTTGAATGACCGAGAGGGCATCAACTTCTTTAAGGAGTTCACCAATTGCATTTGGCGAGAGTAACGCCGCAACCAGTCCACCCGATCCAGCGATTCCACCATTTCCAAGGGCACGGAACTCGGTGATGCAATCTGGCAGTGTGGGTGGCGCTTTGAGCGTGTCAAAGATGACGCCTTGCTGTGGAACCATCCACGCGTCTGTTCCATCACAGACCAAGAAGGGCATTCCATCTTGGGTAACCTTGATCTTGTTTGGCTTGATGATGACGATCTCACGTGTGTTCTCGTTCAAGATCCGCTTGTTGGGTGCCTCGATACGGTGTTTGGCCGTCACTTTTACGCCTGGTAGCGGCGCGAAGTGTGAGGTGAGCCG
>CAVOCO010000102.1:0-5222 GCA_963694215.1 Phycisphaerae bacterium | reverse complement strand
ACGTCATGGATCACCAACAAGTCCGGTGGCCAACCGACGATAGAAATATTCCTTGACGTCGAACCGGATCTCGACGGCACAAATGCCGAGATCAACGCGAGAATGGTGGCGCTCCAGCAGGTTCTCGAGGAGGCCCGCGTTCTCGTCAACACACACAACGACATGGGGCCACATGTGCGAGCGACGCTCGGCGCAACGCTGACCATCGGCACCATAGTCCCCCCCCTCCACATGCCCTCGGCCATCAGTATCCCCTGCCCGGAACTCGGCGGCAGTGTGGTCGATTGCTGGGAGTGCCTGCTGCACTACATCGATCGTGCGGAATTACTGGCATATCGCACCGCCAACTGTCTGAAATCAGATCAATGCCCCTCCGAAGAGCCGGTGTGCTGCCCGATCCCAGCGGCGGACTGCATCGGAGACAATCCCACCGGTGGTACAGACGGAATGGCGTTCTTCGGGTACATGGTGTTGAAGAAGGCTGCATCGCTCGGCAAACTCGTGAGTATCGGGATTGAAGTCAACCCCAATGTCGCCGACTGCCGCAAGATCTCCTTTGGATTCCTTATGGGTGCCACGGGCTACAGCAGCAATCCTGCAAAACGAGTGGATTACATGCAGAGCGTCATGAGTGAATGCACTACCGAAATGGCCAAGGCTGGGGTGTACGCCAGTTTCGATCAAGACGCTCACTTCACCATCAACGACTTTAATGGCTACCACTGCTTCGCTACCGGCGGCCCATGGCAGATTGATGCCATTTGCCATTCCGCCGACCCGAGTTGCAGCGGGTGCGCCCCAAAGCAACCTCCGCACGTCCTTGCCGGAGACCTCAACGGCGACGGCCTCATCGACACCTTGGATCTCGCTGAAATGCATCTGACGCTAGACACAGGACCGCATGACACGAACTTCAACGGCGTGGTCGAGATCCACGACCTCCTAAACCTACTTTCGATCTGGAACGCCCACTACCCCTAACCAATCTCTCGTTCTCTCTTCCTAAGTCCTTCGGCGATGAACTGGCGAATCACGCTGGTTAGCCCAGCTGAGTCTGCTAGTTGTTTTTAGAATTCTTATTCCCAGAATCTACAAACCCCTTAGCAATTGAATTGAACAAGAGGGAGTCTCGCGACGTCTCATTCACTGACGCAGCGCATCACGGGCCTGCTGGATCATTCCGGGCACCGCCTTCTTTGTTGCCTCGGCGTCAGTGTCACCGAGCTCGGCGAATCCTGCGAGTTGATTCGATTGGGTACCTAGCTCGTGCCACGCATCAAGAAGATCGGTGTCCAGTCGGCAGAGGCGAAGGTGGGCTGCGGAGCCTCCCGGGACGACATGAACGAGAGGATCCTGCGCTGCTCCCCAGCCTCGTAGATAGGCGACTGCATTGAGCAGCGATGTACCAGCAGCTGGAAGTTCAATTTCCGCATCCCGGAAATCGCGTTCCTGTTCCATGAGGCGATCGTGTGTGCTGCGAAAGGCACGTTGCAACCCGACCGGATCACGAACTGGAATCGTGCGAAGCAATTGCTCAAGAGAGACCCTTGATTCCTTGTCGACAAGCCCGGCAGAAGCAATCGCAGGAAGTATCGCGGCGAGTGACTCAACCGCTCCTGCAGCAACCAATGATGTGGCGATACGCGGATCAAGCGACAACGCTGCAGCCATGCGGATACACAAACCAAGATCGCGAACTGCAGCCGTCGTGTCTTTTTGGGTGATCGATCGCTTGGCACGTTCCAGCAGACCCCACAGCAGCAGGTCTTGATTGGGTAACCACCATGGAACAGTCGCCTCGAGATACTCCTCCCAAGGTTGCGGATATTGAGCATTGGGCATGGCACTGGCCTCGGCCAGGATCACATCGATTTCACCGGTGAGTTGTGGATCATCGATCCAAGCAGGGCCGAGCGTAGAGGCAACCTCGCCAGCCCGAATCCACCACCAGGCGGCATTGGCGAGTTTGGGGTCGAGCCCGTCTTCAGAGGCAATCGCATTGAGTTTTCCAATGCATTTCTGCAACTCATCGATCGCCTCGTTTCGCTTGAGTACAGCCTTGTCCAGAGAAGGGAGCATGATTTGTGCCATGAATCCCCACTTGCCTTCTTCGACCTCCTTGTTGATCTGCTTGACGGCATGCATTCCCGCCTTCCGATTCGGGTTCCGGACGGCTGCGGCCAATTTGCCAAAGGACGCATCCAGTTTCTGTAGAGCAACTCGAACCGCGCTGGCGGTCAGGTTATTCAGTGGCTTGATGTCTTCGTTAGATACCGAGGCGATCATTGCGATCAATTCCTCGAGCGCCGTTTCGTTCAACGTATTTGTTTCGTTCAAACCAAGTTGGTTTGGCAACCATGTGTTGCACATGGTCCGCTCTTGATCCACAGCCTTGTTGAATCCAAAGGCGTCCTCATCAATCGACTCCGAGAGTGCTGCGGCAATGTGTTTCGCCTCACCTGGCTTGATGAAACCCTGTTCCATGGCATCATTGATCCAACCATTGATCTGCTTGGCCATGTTTAACGACACCATGCTGCCGATCACGCACGGATCAGAGTTCGCATCATTGGCCATCGCTAGGCCGGCCACAATCGCCTTGGAGAATTTCTCATGATCGCCAAATTGCATGGCAAGGCCGGCTTCGCCGCCGAGGGCATGGGCGCCGTATAGCATGTGGCTCAAGTGAGGCAGGAGAAGGTCGAATCCCTCCTCCTCAAATGGCAATTCAAAGTCACAGTGTTCCGAGGATGTTGCTTCGTAAACAAGTCTGATTGTTTGGCCGGTTGCTGACTGAAGCGTGCTTCTCATGTCATCGGTGATCGGGTACCCATGTTCAAGGCAGGCATGGATCCACTGGACTTCGTATTCGAGTTGCTGGTTCTGCTCGTCATATTCAGGCTGGAGTTTCAGATAGAAATCTGCGGCATTCTCGGGTGCACAGTTCACGGTTGCTAGCAGAGCAGCGACTACGAATATGGGCATTGGAACCTCCTCTCTGACAGATACGGCGTCGGGTGGCTATTGTGACACTATTGTGAACGCATGGAGACGCAGCGTGGGTCAGTCCCATCCATTTATTCAATATCACCCGCTGAAACCCGATGGAGCGGCGATTGACGCCGTTCGTGAGTTTGCATCGCGGATGTCGTCTCGGCGATCGGTGCGTGCGTTCTCGACCAAACCGGTTGATCGTGCCCTGATTGAATCGATCGTGGCTGCCGCCGGAACAGCGCCAAGTGGTGCTAACAAGCAGCCGTGGCGATTTGTGGTGGTTGGTGATCCTGCCACAAAGAAGCGAATTCGCGCGGCGGCAGAAGCTGAAGAGCGGGCGTTCTACGAACACAAAGCTCCTAATGACTGGCTCGAAGACTTGGCGCCGCTGCAAACGGGACCCGAGAAGCAATTTCTTGAAGACGCTCCGTGGCTGATCATTGTGTTCAAACTAATGAAGGACGACAACGACAGTTCGTCGTCAGACCGCGTGTATTACGTCAATGAGTCGGTCGGCATGGCAGTTGGAATCTTGCTTGCTGCTGCGCAGCAGTGCGGGCTTTCCACATTGACGCATACGCCCAGTCCAATGGGTTTTTTGCGAGAAGTGCTTAACAGGCCCGACTATGAAAGACCGTATGTTGTTATCCCAATAGGGTGGGCAGCAGATGACTGCGTTGTACCTGATATTGAGAGAAAGCCATTGGATAAAATCCTGCACATGCATGAACCACAAGATGAGTTGTCTTCGTGATATGGCTGCACTGGTCGTTGACTGGAATCTTTGCCGTGCTTGGTATTGGGTGTGTGTTGTTAACCGTGATGCAACTGCCGGGCATTTGGTTGATGTTGGTGCTTGCGATTGGTGTGCAGCTTGCAGATGTGGCGTGGGTGCATGGCACCGAGGCCGACGTGGGCTGGTGGGCTATTGGTGTTGGCCTTGCCTTAGCAGTTGTTGCTGAAATTATAGAGGGCGCTGCTGGCGCTGCTGGCGCGAAGGCAGGTGGCGGATCACGCCGCGCAATGTGGGGCGGGTTCATCGGCGGCATCGTTGGCGCCATTCTTGGGACGCCGCTCATTCCAATTCCGGTGCTTGGAACATTCATTGGCGCGATTGTGGGGGCATTCGCTGGCGCGCTTATTGGAGAGGCCACCGGGAAAAATAATTCAGGTGTTGTGCATTCAATCAAGCCAGCGGCTGGCGCAGCAGCCGGCCGCGCTGTTGGCACGGTCGTTAAGATTGCCATGGGAATAGCAATTTGGTTGATCCTGATGGCAGGACTTCTTATTCGCTAATCACTCGGTGGTGACACGAAGAACCTCAGAGAGCGTCGTTCTACCAGCAACCATTTTGTCAATAGCATCTTGGCGGAGCGTCTTCATGCCAGCTGCGCAGCAGTGCTTTCGAAGCTCATTCACAGATGGATTGCCCGCAATGCGGTCGCGAAGCGTGTCGTCAATTTGCAACATCTCATAGATGCCAAGACGGCCGGACATGCCGGTTTGTCTGCACTTGTTGCACCCGGTTCCCTCACGAAGCGTACTTTGATTTAGGCCATAGCCGGCGAGAATAGATGCGGTCTCTTCGGTAACCGGGCGATCTTCGCTGCAGTGGGCACAGACGCATCGCATCAACCGCTGGGCGAGCACTGCGTTGACGGCACCGGCTACGAGGAACGGTTCGATGCCGATGTTGATGAGCCGTGTAATTGATGACGGCGCATCATTTGTATGGAGTGTTGACAGTACAAGGTGGCCTGTGAGCGCAGCCTGTATGGCAGTGGTCGCGGTTTCTTGATCGCGAATTTCACCAACCATGATGACATCCGGATCTTGCCGCAAAAGTGTACGTAGGGCAGCACCGAAGGTCATGCCGATACGCTCGTGTGTTTGCATTTGTGTAATGCCGCGCAGTTGGTATTCCACGGGGTCTTCAACCGTCGACACATTGAGATGTTGAAGATCGAGTTCTTGCATAGAGCCATAAAGCGTCGTGGTCTTACCTGATCCAGTTGGACCCGTGACGAGCACGATGCCGTGTGGTTTGGCTATTTCTTCGCGCCACGCACGAATTGTGTCGGGCGAGAATCCAAGATCATCCAGTGGCACTTGAATTGAGCGATTATCGAGCAGACGCATGACCGTCTTTTCGCCATGCGGCGTCGGAGCTGTAGAAATTCGAAGGTCAAGAGGTCGGCCATGCACCTGCAGGCGAATGCGACCGTCTT
>CAVOCO010000101.1:0-5224 GCA_963694215.1 Phycisphaerae bacterium | reverse complement strand
GATCTAATCTGGGGCAAGTCCTACTACGTCTTTGAGGAACTGGAATCGAGGTACGGGCCCGGGGCTATGGCCAAGTACTTTCATGCCAAACGCGCAACGCTGCAGCCGGGTCGAGCGGCGTACACCATGGATGATTGTGTTGCGATCTGGAGTATCGCCGTCGGTGAAGACCTGTTCCCTTGGTTTCAATCACTGGCCTTTGATGTCAGTCGGAGTCGGACTGATCTTGGTCAAGATATTCCCAAGCAATGAGGCGACTCGTGTGATGACTGCTGTGCGAATTAGTTCCAGGACATATCTTTTGCTTTGCGGAATTCAGATATGGCATGCTTTCGGCTGGCCTTCAATTCAGTGATTGGTGCAGGCCGCGTGGTGTCACCAAGCCATTTGTTCCGGAAGGTGCGATTAGGATCAAACCGCTCAGCCTGGGTGTCAGGATTCATGATGCGGAAGTAAGGCGCGGCATCAGTGCCTGTCGATGCTGACCATTGCCAGCCACCATTATTGCTTGCAAAGTCGTAATCGATCAGCTTGGACGCGAAGTAGGCTTCGCCCAGTCGCCAGTCGATCAGCAGGTTCTTGGTCAAGAACATCGCGGTGATCATTCTAAGTCGGTTATGCATCCAACCGAGTTCGTTCAATTGCTTCATCGCAGCATCAACGATATCGATCCCCGTCTCGCCAGTGCACCACGCTTCGAACTCTGCGCCTGCTGGCCGCCAGGGGACGTTACGTGTCCATTTCTGCAGTGGGCGCCGCATTGAGACGCCTTCGTTGGAGGCCATGACATACCGGTAAAACTCGCGCCAAATCAGTTCATTACGCCACGTGCGTGGACCCTCTGGCCAGCTTTCGGGATTGATGCCATAAAGATCGATAAGCGGTCGTAGGCAGGTCGTCGGTGAGATGGCGCCAACAGCAAGCCATGGCGAGAGCGTGCTGGTGCCATTGACGTCAGGACGATCTCGGTCCGATTTGTATGCAGTAACTCGGTTGTCGATAAATGTGTTGAGTTGAAGTAATGCAGCGCTGGTGCCAGCTGTCCAAGACGCGTTGTCGTTGGTGCTGATCTTTGCAGGAGCGGCATGGCGTGCTGGATTTGCTGGCGCAATTCCAATCTGCTCGAGCTGGGCATCCCATGCATTTCGAAATGGCGTGTAGACCTTGAAATAGGTCCCCGCCTTGGTTCGGATATCGGTCAGTGGCAGAATCGTTTCAGTTACGATTGGTACAGCAGTGCACCCTTGTTGTGAAAGCAGGTGCGTCACGCTGGCATCTCGTTTTTGTTCATTGACGCCCGCTTCGATGCCAAACATGACTTCTGTTGCATTGAGCGATGCAGCATGCCGGACAATCGATTCTGCAGGATCTTCATCATCATCGAGATGCACAATGGAGAGTGGGATATCCATGGCAGCAAGATCGCGTTCTAAGGCGTGTACTGATTCTACGTACCAGTTAATCCGGTTGGGGCCCCAGCCATGTTGCTTCCATATGGCAAGACTGAGTAGAGCGATTGCATGCACATCGCTGCCAGATGCCAAGCCTGCATCCAATGCTGGTTGATCAATGACGCGAAGGTCATGGCGAAACCAGACAAGACAATTCATGTCGCTGTCTCTACATGTGTGGCAAGACGAGTGGCTTCATTCTTGATCCCATCGAGCATCCCTTTGAAGACAAATCCATGGAGCGGCTTGATGGCCTGCCAATACACAAGCCCCGCAATGCCTCGGGGCCTGAAATGCGCGGTCTGTGTGAGCAGAGTTCCTTGATCAGTTGATTCAATTGAAAATTCAAGGGTGGCAGTGCCGGGCAACTTCATTTCAGCGAAGAGCACCAGCCGTTTGTTGGTGTCAGCATGGAGTACACGCCAGAAATCAAGCGCATCTCCCTCGTGTAGGACGCGTTGGCGGCGCCTACCTCGGCGAAGTCCCGGACCGCCGACGAGCCGATCCATCATTCCGCGGAGTCGCCACAGCCAATCTGCTTTGTAGTAGCCATGGCCACCACCAATAACAGAGATGGCCTCATAGACACAAGGAGCCGGCGCATCTATATGCCGATCACGACTGTCTTGGTACACGTGGCCGCCAGCCCATGTGGGGTCATGCGGCATGGGGCCAGAGTCGGTCCATGATGTTTCAATTGTGTCGCTTTGAGCGTGCGCGATGGCTGCGCCAATCGCCTCTGCCGCCGAGTCCGGTTGATGACCGATGAGTTCTTCGACACTGTTCTCTCGGCACACAACACGGTTGCTTAGCCCTTCGGCAAGTGGTCGAGCAATTTCAGCATCGACAGGTGTGACAAGATGGATCCACAGAGAACTCAATCTGGGGGTGAGCACAGGCACTGGAATGACAATACGCCGAGGCAGTTTGAGGTCCTTGGCAACAAGCCGCATCAGTTCGAGATAACTCAGGACAGTGCTTCCGCCAATGTCGATGGTTTTGCCGTACTGCTCAGCTGCCCCGGTGCAGGCCGTGATGGCCTGGAGCACATTTCGGATCGAGATTGGCTGAGATTCTGTTCTGACCCATCGCGGAGTAATCATGATGGGGAGCCGCTCAACGAGATATCGCAGGATTTCAAAAGAGGATGAGCCACTACCAATGATCATGGCTGCGCGAAGAGTGGTGACTGGTACCCGGCTGCTTCGTAGATGGTCTTCTACTTCCCGCCTTGATTTCAGGTGAGCACTTAAGTGATCGCTCTTGTCGCCGAGGCCGCCGAGGTAGATGATTTGCTTGACGCCCGCATTCTCGCAAGCAGTGGCTGTTGACTCTGCGAGTTGGTTGTCAACTCCGTGATAGTCGCCATGGGCTGATCGCATCGAGTGGACGAGGTAGATCAAGACGTCGCAACCACGCAATTGCTCGGCTAGCAGCGTTTCATTAGTTAGATCACACTGCTGGACTTCAAGGTTGGGGTCATCTGCCCATTGCCGGCTGGTGATTTTAATTGGACTGCGTACAAGACACTTCACCTTGTGTCCGGCCCGAAGCAGGCGTGGCGCTAGCCTGCCGCCTACATATCCACTCGCCCCAAGAATGGCGACTGTTGGTCGGGCATTGGGCTCGTTCTGCTCTGCGGTGATTGTGGATTTGTCCAGTTGGGGCATGGCAACATACTTCTACATTTGAGCTTCAAATGAAACGGCAGGAGCATTTTGCAAGTGCTCCCGCCGCTATCGCAAAGCGAATATGAACTGAGCGTAACCGATCAACTTATGGACAGGGTTTATGCGGAGCTGGAGGACCAGCGAGACTGAATTCCCTTGAATTGAATCACCTGGTATACCGCGGACACGCCTACGACTATATAGATCAGCCGGGTAAGCCCGGAGTCTGCTCCGCCAAAGATAGTGGCAACGAAGTCAAATTCAAATAATCCGACGAGTCCCCAGTTAAGGCCACCAATGATGAGTAGTACTGCTGCGATCACATCGAGGAGCTTCATGTTTTATTGTCCTGTTTGAGAGGTGTGTCTGTTCGTGATACCTGCAGGGAGGGTGGCCTAGAGAATATAGGCCACCCTCATACGATCCTGCAGGCGAGGGAGGAGAAGGGTCAGTCCTTTGCCATTGAGACAGTGGTGGATGGAATGAGAACCGTATCGATGACATGAATAACGCCATTCTTGGCATCGACATCGGTAGCCATGATGCTAGCGGTGCCAACCATGGCGCCTTGGTCTGTAATAGCAATTGGCAAGCGTGTGCCAGCAAGTGTCATGACATGACCTGCTGAGATTGCTTCTGGGGAATAAAGGCGACCAGCAACGACGTGGTTCTTGAGAATGCGAGCGAGGACCTCTCGATTCTTAGGAAGAAGAAGTGAAGCGATGGTTTTGTCGCCCAAGTTTGAAAAGGCATCATCCGTAGGCGCGAAAATCGTGAACGGGCCAGGGGACTTCAGCGTTTCTGCGAGACCAGCTGCCTGTGCAGCTGCGACCAATGTGTTAAAGGAACCGTTCTTGGAGGCAACTTGTACAAGGTCAGAGTCAGTTGGCAGCATGACGGTGTCAATGACATGAATCACACCGTTCTTGCATTGGATGTCTGTTGTTTTGACCCAGGCTCCATCAACCTTGGCGCCTTTCTCATCAGTACTAAAGGCAAGCCACTGTCCGCCCACGGCTACTGTGCCTGGGGTCGATACGACTGTGCTTGCAGCGATCTTTCCTGCAACGACATGGTTTGTCAGGATGCCTTGAAGCATTGCTTTGTTTTCGGGCTTGAGCAAGGCTTCGACAGTGCCCTTGGGCAACTTGGCAAATGCAGCATTGGTAGGGGCAAACACTGTAAACGGGCCAGGGCCTGCGAGTGTTCCTTGGAGTTCAGCTGCTTGAACGGCTGCAACAAGCGTGCTGAAGTCAGGATTGGCAACCGCAGTTTCAACGATGTTGTGCTGCGCGTCTGCAGTGCACTGGGCCATGCTTGCAGACAGAAGAAGGGTGGTGATAAACATTAAGAGAACTCCTAAGGGGGTTAGAAATGGCGGTGTCGCCTAAAGTGAGATAACGGTCAAAACGTTCAACTGCCCGTCAATATAACTGGCTCCGGGACTGTGTCAAGGGGTGGACAAAGAAAAACATCCAAAACATTCATCGTTCTGCTTTCATGGGCTGGTTTGTCGATTAAAGTACAACCATGAAGCATCCAAATGAAATCCATTCTGTTTCGCCACGCGACTTTGGCCGTGCAGTGGGGGTGAGTGAATCCACTGTCAAGCGATGGGTTGATCAAGGTCACTTGGTCTCAACGCGGACCCCTGGCGGCCACCGCCGAATCTCAGCAGTTGAAGCGCTGCGGACTATTCGCGCCATGCAGTTGCCTTTGCAGGATCCTGTCATCCTTGGGGTCAGTGATCTTGTTGGAGACTTCGCCCATCCGTTGGCTGTGCCAAGTGAAGCGTTGCACGCATTTCTTGCTTCCGGCGAGGCCAAGTCCGCATACCAAGTCGTGATCGGTGAATACATGCGAGGCAGTCCTGTCTGGGAGATCGCAGACCAAGTGATTCGGCCCGCTCTGTATCGCATTGGCCAAGATGGTCATGAGCCAGCAGCGGTTTTCGTAGAGCATCGAGCGACTCAGATTGTGCTGCAGATTGCCCGGGCGTTACAGATGCTTGCAACCAGTGAACGCAAACTAGTAGAAGTAGTCATCGGAGGCGCTAGTGGGGATCCATATCAGATTCCATGTGTGCTAATTTCAGGAGTCATT
>CAVOCO010000100.1:0-5247 GCA_963694215.1 Phycisphaerae bacterium | reverse complement strand
CCCGGTTTTGGCAAACGTGTTCATGCGGCCATCGATTATGGCAGACGTATCGAGCAGCATGGGGCGAAGCCCGCGGACTTGCTTTGAGAACTCAACGTATGGGATGACCATCCGGATGCTGTCTCGGGTTGAGAGCACGACTGAAATGGCGATGTAGCACAGCGTCAGGCCGACGGTCAGTTTCAGAAGCGTGAGATACTTCAATGCTTCTTCGTCGCCTGACATGTTCCAGGCCTCCGCAATGAGGTCAATCAGCACGCCCACCGCAAGAGACGCAAACAGCCCAGCAACGACGGCAAGATAGACCCCGACTACATTCGAGATACGCTTTCTGGGAGTCCGGATATCCAGCAAGATCACGATGACCACAACTGCAAGCGTGGCGGCAATCGGCATGATGTAGTTGATCAGCGGGTCCCCGCCAGCTGGGGAATTGATAATTGGAATGGAGGCCGCTGCCACCATGAGCACCGCATACAAGATTCGGAAGGCCGTAAGCAGGAATGGTGGGGCACTGGACCCGGTTGGTACCTGGGGCGCTTGCGCTACGGCGTGAATCGAGTCGTGTTCGGGCATCTGTCTGAGTGTACCAGCGGACGCCAAGGCGATACCATGGCCAGCAGGAGCGTGGCAGGCGGTCGGGTCCTGTCGGTGGTCGGCTCGTGAATCTGGTCAGAGCTTGATCGCAGCAGCCATAAGCGTCGTTGTCCATGCCATGGGTTTCCTGGCCGCCTGCCACGCTCCTCCCGATTGCGTCGTGTGTGTTCTGCATAGAGTTGATTTGCGTGAGGTTTTTCTGGTGACTTACACCGTTCTGGCACGTCGATATCGAAGCCAAGACTTTGACGAAGTCATTGGTCAGTCTGCGATCGCTGATACGTTGCAGCGAGCAGTTGAGGGCGACCGGGCAGCACACGCATATCTCTTTACCGGAACGCGTGGGGTCGGAAAGACGACGATGGCTCGAATCTTTGCCCGGGCGATGAATGTCACCGATGGACTCACAGATGCCAAGCCAATTGCCGACGCAATCATGCGCGGCGACGATCTTGATGTAATCGAGATTGACGGTGCCTCAAATCGAGGCGTGCAAGAAGCTCGTGATCTGATTGCAGGTGCGGGGCTCTCGCCTGCGCGATGTCCATATCGAATTTACATCATTGATGAAGTGCATATGTTGACGACCGAGTCGTTCAATACGCTTCTGAAGACGATGGAAGAACCGCCAGAGCACGTCAAGTTTATTTTGTGCACGACGGAGCCACAAAAGGTTCTAGCGACAATACAAAGCCGATGTCAGCGATTTGATTTTAAGCCTATTCCGCGGCGATTGATTCTTGAGCACCTCCGTTCCATTGTTGCCCAAGAAGGTGTCGAGATGGATGATGCCGCCCTTGGCCGCGTGGCCGAACTGGGCAACGGCTCGATGCGTGACGCGCTCAGTGTCATGGATCGTGTCTTGGCTGGTGGCGATACGGTGGTCTCACTTGAGGCACTTGAAGAAATGCTGGGGTTGCCTGAGGCGGGGCTCATCAATGCAGTCGTTAATGGCCTTGCCGATGGTGATCCCAAGGCCGCGTTGGAAGCAGCCGATCAACTGCTTGCCGGCGGCACGAGTATTGACCAAGCGTTGCAGGCGTTTACAGAGTTGTTTCGGCAGATGTTGTTAATCCGTACATGCGGCCCAGACACAGAAGTGCTTGATCTGACCGAAGACGCGCGGGTCGTACTTGCGACCCAAGCTGAGCAGTTTGATCCACCATCGCTTGTGCATGGCATTGCAGTGTGTGAGGCAGCGGCTCGTCAAGGACGACTTGGAGCATCGGCTCGCGCAGTGTTTGATGCAGCATTGGTGCGACTGGCCTTAGCTGCCGATCTGATCAGTCCCGCGGCGATTGCGGCGCCGGTTAGTGGGGGCGGTGGGGCGAAAAAAAAAAGAGCGGTAGTCCCGCCTAAAAAGTCGCCGCCCATGAAGGTGGCGCCGGAACCCATTGCCAAGAAGAAGCCCGCCGCCTCAAAGCCCGCTGCCTCAAAGCCCGTCGCCTCAAAGCCCGCTGCGCCAAAGCCTGCCGCCTCAACGCCTGCAGCGGCCTCGGCCTCCACGCGACGATCTTCAATGGAGTCCCTTGAGCAAGTATGGGACCGGCTCGTGAAGACGGCCAAGAGCCAAGTTGCAAAGGCGACATTTGAGGGCGTTGAACCAGTGCGTTTCGATGGTGACAGCATGGTTGTTCGGTCAACAGGCGCACCAATTCCACGGGGGCTGCTGGAGCGATTGGCAAAGCGGGTCTCTGATGCCGCTGGACGCGGTGTAAAGGTTAATGCAGAGACGCCGATGCCTGCGACTCCGACCAGGCGACAGAGTGGAACTTCAACTGAGGTTGATGATCCGCGGGTCGATCTTGCCAAGGAATTATTTGAGGCCTCAGTGGTCGATGTTCGGAAGCATGAACAACAGGAGGAACATGATGTTTGATGGACTCAAGAATATGGCGGGCATGGCTTCGCTCATGAAGGATCTGCCCAAGATGCAGCAGCGGATGGAGGAGGTAAAGAATTCACTGGCGGACCTCCGCGTTGAAGCAACGTCTGCGGGCAATCAGGTACGCGTAGTGGCCTCAGGTGCCATGGAGATCTTGCAGGTCGATGTCGACTCCTCTGAATCTGATGACCTCGGTGCAGTGATCCGCGACACCGTCAATACGGCGCTCGATATGGCGCGGCATGAAGCGCAGCGTAGATTGGCTGAGGCAGCCGCTGAGATCGGATTACCGATGCCGCCTGGTGGTCTGAGCCTTCCAGGAGGCATGTGAGTTGAGTCTCTCTGGCGGATATCCCGAACCAGTGGAGCGGCTCGTTGAGTGCTTTCAGCGGATGCCAGGAATTGGCCGCCGTACCGCGACAAGGCTTGCCTTCCACTTATTGAAGGCTCCAATTGATGAAACCGAGTCGCTTACGACTGCGCTTCGTGATATCAAGGGGAAGGTTGCGTGTTGTGAGTTGTGCTGGCAATTGACCGATGTTCAGCCGTGTCGTATTTGTGCCGATTCAGGGCGTGATGCGGGGTGCATATTGGTAGTTGAGCAGCCACGCGATCTCATGAGTATTGAAGCAACGGGGTTGCACCGGGGCGTGTACCACGTCCTGACCGGACGACTCGATCCACTTGGTGGAGTTGGGCCGGACGACATTACCGCATCTGCATTGCTTGGGCGTGTTGAAGATCCGCGTTGCAATACTCAGGGAGTTCCGGTTGCTGAAGTCATTCTCGGATTGAGCCCGACCCTCGAAGGCGACACGACTGCTCATTATCTGGCCGAGTTGTTGGCACAGCATGATGTACATGTTACGCGGCTTGCTCGCGGCCTTCCGACCGGATCTTCGCTGGAGTTTGCCACGCCTGCAATGCTCGCTGATGCGATCTTGGGCAGGACGTCCCGCGACGAGTAATTCACTCTCGCCCTCCTGGTGAGTCGCCGCGGGTAGCATGACGTTCATGGACATGCGTTTTGAACCACGACAGCAGGCAGGGCTCGGGCAACATCACAAGATGAGCCCGCGGATGATCCAGTCGATGGAAATTCTGCAGTTGCCGATACAGGCCTTGCAGGAGCGCATCGACCAGGAACTCGAATCAAATATTGCACTTGAGGTAGACGAGCATCTTGCCAGTGGTGAACGCCCTGATGAGTCTGAAATTGAAGGCCAAGAACTCGTCGTTGGCGAATCTGACACGACAGGCGACGGAGCAGATGATTTTGAGCGGCTCGCGAGCATGGAGCGGACGTACCGCGAGGCATTTGACAACGAGTATTCATTTTCGAGTTGGTCCTCTGCCCGAATGTCTGGTGAACGAGATCGCAAGATGGATGCGATGGCCAACATTAGTGCTGGCTCGGATAATCTTGTTGATCAGGTCTTACATCAGTGGTCATTTGCCGATGTGCCTGATGAAATCGTAGAAGCCGGCAAGGTCTTGATTGGTCATCTCAACCCTGATGGGCTGCTTGATCGGTCGCTAGAAGACATTGCATCTTCTGAAGACAGTGCTTCACTTGAGCATCTGGAAGTTGCGCAGGGCGTACTTCAGCATTTGGTAGAACCAAGTGGAATTGGTGCTTCTACGATCCAGGAGTGCCTCTTGTTGCAGGTTGAGGCGTGGCAAGCACGTGACGGTGAGGACTATGAAGCATGGGCTCGAGTTGGCACGCTCATTGAGTCTCATCTCGATGATCTTGTGCAAAATCGATTACCCATTATTGTCAAAAGTACGGGCCTGAGTCTCGACGAGATCAAGGAATCGCTGCGGTTGATGCACAGGCTCAATCTTTCGCCTGGCCGCGAGGTAGTTGATGAGCAAGTTCCCCCCGTCATTCCCGACGTCATTGTTGAGTATGACCAGCAGCAGGACAAGTATTTTGCGGCCTTGTGTGATGGATTGGTCCCGCCACTTCGCGTATCACCTCGGTATGCCGACATGGCTGCCGACAGTTCGATTGATCGTGACACGCGGTCGTTTCTCTCACGCAATGTTGGTAATGCAAAATGGCTGATTGAATCGGTCAATCAACGGTCCAACGCAGTCTTGCGTGTTGTTGAGATTGTGCTTGAGAAGCAGCGGGGATGGTTTGATGAAGGCGCCCGTGGATTGCGAATGTTGCCGATGACCGAAGTTGCAGATCAGCTTGGCGTGCATGTTGCGACCGTAAGCAGGGCAGTCTCTGATAAGTGGATGCAGACACCCCGGGGCATCGTTCCTTTGCGTCGGTTCTTCTCGGGAGGCACCGAGACGAGCAGCGGAGAGAATGTGTCGTGGGAAGCGGTCAAGGAAATGCTTCGCGAGATTGTCGAGTCAGAAGACGTTTTGCATCCACTCGGCGATGAGGCACTCGCTGGGGCGCTGCGTGAGCGCGGCGTTGAGATCGCACGGCGGACAGTGGTGAAATACCGTCAGCAAATGGGCATACCACCTGCGCGTCTTAGAAAGAAGTACTAACAGGATGCGTCGAAGCTCTGGCGTTCATATGCCGGCGATGTCCTGTGAAATTCTTGTTCAATCTCCCGGATACGCATTTGAATTGTCGGGCCAAACGGGGCGAAACATCACGCGACAGTGTTGGTCCCGCCAGCGTTTTTGAGCAGCCTGCTAGAGCGTCTCGATTTCCGCTGCCTTGGTGTTTGTCAGCGTGTCAACTTCGGCGATGAGCTTCTTGGTGACATTGTCCGTGTCTGACTTGAGGCCTTTGC
>CAVOCO010000099.1:0-5254 GCA_963694215.1 Phycisphaerae bacterium | reverse complement strand
TTCTTTGAAGTTGCCTTCTTTGAAGTTGCCTTCTTTGAAGTTGTCTTCTTTGAAGTTGTCTTCTTTGAAGTTGTCTTCTTTGAAGTTGTCTTCTTCTTGGTGGTGGACGTCTTTGTAGATGTCGATTTTTTAGCCACAGCCTTCTTCTTCAAGCCGGCCTTCTTCTTGGGCGCGGCCTTCTTCATCTTCTTGGCAGTGGCTGCTTTGGATACCTTCTTGGCCACGGGTTCTGTGCCCCTGTCGGCGCAGCATTTGCTGCGGGTCTTGATACTGCCCACCAATCATAAGTGGTGCTATGGCGTGAGTTATACGATTTCGGCAGAGCGGCAAGCCGCTCGGACTTCCACAGGATAGTGGAATTGCGGAGTGGCTGTTAGTTCTCCGTCTCTGGGGCTATTCGATGCGGTGTGAGCCCATTCGGCGGAACTTCTCGTAGCGGCTATCAACCAGTGTGCGGGGGCTCAGCCTGGTGACCTCGCCGAGTCGATCTACGAGATGCCGCTCAAGACGGGCGGCTGCATCAGCAGGGTTACGGTGGGCGCCGCCTCGTGGTTCTTCGATGATGCGATCGATGATGCCGTTGGCCAGGTTGTCCTTGGCCGTAAGCGACAAGGCATTCGCGGCGGCAGTATTGGTTTCTTCGTTGGCTTCTTTCCAGAGAATGGCTGCACAGCCTTCTGGGCTGATGACCGAGTACCACGCGTACTGCATCATGTCCACGCGATCTGCGACGGCAATGCCGAGCGCGCCGCCTGATCCACCTTCGCCAATGACCACACTTACGATCGGAGTCTTCAGCCGGCTCATGTCTCTCATGCTCACTGCGATCGCCTCAGCCTGGCCGCGTTCTTCTGGTCCCATACCTGGGTAGGCGCCCGGCGTGTCGATAATGGTGACAATGGGAAGCCCAAATTTTTCAGCCAGCTTCATTTTGGCCAGTGCTTTGCGGTAGCCCTCAGGGTGGGCGCATCCGAAGTGGCACTTGATGCGTTCCTCGGTGGTGCGGCCTTTTTGGTGGCCGACGACGAGCACTTTATACGGGCCGATACGGCCAAAGCCAGTGATAATGGCAGGGTCGTCTCCAAATCTGCGATCACCATGTAGCTCGCGAAAATCTCGGAAGATGGCATTGATGTAGTCGGCTGTCTGGGGCCGGTTGGGATGCCGAGCGACTTTTACAACATCGACCGGATCGAGTCCGGCAAAGATCGTGTCAAGCATCTCTTCGCGATTCTGACGCAGCGAAGTGATCTGATCTGCAAAGGCCTCGGCATCATTTCGGGTCTCAAGGCTGCGAATCTGAGCATCAAGCTCGACGAGCGGAGCCTCGAATGGAAGGGCGATGGGTTCGGTGGTGGTATCCATGAACAGGTGCAATGGTATCGATGGAGACGCTTCGTCGTATCCTCTCAGCCTCTATGACTCTTGAAATTGGATTCCTCGGCGCTGGACACATGGGACATGCCATCCTTGAGGGTGGCCTCGCAGCGGGGCTGTGGACCCCACCGTCGGTACTCGTGGTAGATCATGAGGCTCCGCGCCGCGCACGGGCGAGTGATGCAGGGTGCGTTGTCAACGAGCAGGCGGGGTCGTTGCGGGACGTCCCGGTACTTGTGTGCTGCGTGCGTCCGCAAGATTTTCCTGCAGCTGCGGCCGCCATTTGCCCGTCCCAAGGCCAACTGGTCATCTCTGTGATGGCAGGTGTGGAGTCGCAGACAATTGCCGCCGCGTTCGGAGCAGGAACACGCGTCATTCGTGCGATGCCCAATGCGCCTGCTGCTATTGGCCACGGCATGACCGCCATCGCCCGAGGCATCGGCGCGACGCAGGACGACGCAGCCTACGCAGACCGAATTTTTGCAGGTGTGGGCTGCACAGTGCAAGTCGACGAGTCGGCGATGTGCGCCGTCACGGCGGTGTCTGGTTCTGGTCCGGCCTGGGTATATCTGCTTGCTGATGCAATACGACTTGAGGCGATTGCTCTTGGCTTGACCCAGGACACTGCCGATACGCTTATCCGAGGCACCGTGGAAGGGGCGGCTGCAATGCTTGCTTCAAGTGAGTCTTCGCCAGCTGAATTGTGTGATGCCGTGACGACGCCAGGTGGAACCACCGAGGCAGGGCTTGCGGCCATGCGAGCAGCGGGTCTGGTTGAAGCGGTGCGTGCTGGTGTTGCAGCAGCGTGCAGGCGAGGCGAAGAACTCGCAGAGAAGTGAGTCAGAAGTCACGCCGGCGGAAGACCCACAATGCGATACCAAGCACAATGAATTCGAATACGAGGGACTTGCTGATGATCAGCCATCCGGGCACCTCGTTTTCGAGGTTCATCATTTTGATCTCGGCTGCTTCCTGGTCGTCTGGTTCGGGGCGGTCCTCGTCTTCCTCGAAGGCTCGGCCGGTCATGAGATCTCGCATGGACAGCGTGGAGTCGCGTTGGAGCATGCGATGTAGCAGGCTAATTGTTCGGCCAGTTTCCGGCGTGATCGCTTGAATGAAGCTCATGGTGTTGTCCCATGGCAGCAGCTGATCGACCGCCGCTTGCGCGATCTCAGCTTCATTTTGAGGGCCTTGCAGCCAGTGCGATGCGTCCTCGGCCTCTTGCGTTTGGCCCGCAGCGGTGGCCGCATCACGTTCGGCTTCAAGTTCAGCCACTCGTGTTTCGGCGCGGGTCACTGTGGTTTGGAATCGGATAACACTTGCGGTCAATATCTTGTCAGTCTCGTGAATACTGAAAGTCGCAAACCAGAATAGCAGCGTCGCGAGTAATGCTGTCAGGGTGGAGCGTGTGATGATGCCCGCGAGTATGTTGACGCAGAATAAATAACTATAGAACAGCGTGACAAGTGGTATGGCTAGGAATATTGCCGGGTCCCATACATCGATGCGCCATCCAGCTGCAAAGAAAGCACCAAGTGTAAAGATGCCGACTTGGACGGCGACAAACAAGAGTCCGCCGATGTACTTCACGCAGAAGATTGTCGTGCGCTGTGTTGGCCTGCTCATGACCAGTTCGACGGCGCCCTCCTTGAGGAAGGATGGGAAGATTGATGATGTCGAGATGAGCGCGAGAATCGAGGCCGCCCAGGCGAGCCAAATATTGACAATGAATGCGGAGTAAATACCCAGGTACAGCGTTCGAGCGAATGGTGTGCCACTGCGGATGTACTCACTGTCAACGTGGGTTAGTCCGAAGAAGATCGAAATGCCAGCATCATCGAATCCAACGGACATGTACGCCACGATCACAATCAGGTTGAGACCGAGGACAAGTTTGAAGAGTTTCTCGGCGCGAAGAGTTAGCCACGATTCACGCAAGATGGCCATGATGGCGATCCAAGTGCTCATGTCACGCGTCCCTTCGTGGCGCCAGGCGTGGCCGCATCTTCTTCGTCAGCAAGTTCCAACGCTCGCATAAAGAGGTCTTCGAGTGACTCACGCACTTCACTGACATCGGTGATCGAGCAGCCAGCGCTGCGAATGCGGTCAATGACAGGCTGCGCGTCGCCGATGCTTGCGCCAGGCAGAATGACCTGCGTGTTGCGGCCATCTTGGCGAGTTTCCTCATTTGTCCACGCAGGCCCCGTACCTTCGTAGGTAATGATCCAGCGGCGGCGGTCGCTGGTGAGTCCGTCAATGGTGCCTTCGAGGGCGACGCGACCCTTGACGACCACAGCGAGTTGGTCGCAGATGGTCTCGAGCTCGCTCAGGATGTGGCTATTGATCAGAATGGTGCGACCTTCGTCGCGCAGGTGAATGAGCAAGTCCCGGATTTCGCGGCGGCCTACCGGGTCGACGCCATCAGTGGGTTCATCCAGTAGGAGCAGTTCGGGGTCATGCAGTAATGCTTGAGCGAGTCCGATTCGCTGCTGCATGCCCTTGGAGAATGTGCCAACGCGATGTTTGCGCCAGGCCGACATGCCTACAAGTTCGAGCATTTCTTGAATTCGCCGCAGGCGTTTGCCCCGCCGCATGCCCGAGAGCGCCCCGTAGAAGTGCAGGGCCTGCTCGGCGGTCATGAATGTGGGAAAACTGTGGTGCTCGGGCAGGTAGCCGACACGCCGCAAGGTCTCTTTGTGCCCGATAGGCATGCCGAGCATCGTGCCCGAGATCCGAGAAGCGTGGATAACACTCATCAGGATCTTGACGATTGTGGACTTGCCGGCCCCGTTTGGACCAAGCAGGCAGAAAATTTGGCCCTGGTCGACCTGCATCGATACGCCGCGGAGCGCGCGGACCTTTTTGCGGAATGTTTTCTCGACGTTCTGGATATCAATGACTGGGGGCATGTGCGACCAGATTGTATCAGTGACTATCCTCTGCCAATGGCTTCCCCAAAAAGAACACTGGCAAGTTTTGTGCGTGAGCTCGAATTGCAGGGCGAACTCATTCGGGTGACCGAAACAGTTTCGCCACTCTTAGACATTGCCGCGCGGTCCGTGGCCGAGTCAGCGCAAGCGGCGCCGACCCGAAGTGAGACCGCTCATCAATTTGACCCCGATATGGCACCTCTTGGTGGCCGGGCAATTCTCTTTGAGAATGTCCAGGGGTGTGACTTTCCATTAGCGATCAATCTCTTTGGGTCCTACCACCGTATTGAGCACGCGCTGCGTTGCCTTGATGGTGGTCTTGACAGTCTCGCTGATCGTATCTCCGCGCTGACAAAGATGGAACCTCCAAGCGGCGCGATGGATTTGATTGTTAAGGGGCGACAACTCCTCCCCTTATTAAAAGTCCCTCCAAAGACTGTGCGGCGCGGGGTCTGCCAAGACGTGGTGCGACGGACTGCCGACAATGAAGTTGATCTTCGGAGGCTACCACTGCTCAAGTGCTGGCCGCTTGATGGCGACCCAGCTGCTGTGGGTTGGCCAATGACAGCCGAGCAAGCAGGTACTGCTGGCGGCGATGGGCGGTATATCACGCTCGCAGGCATGCACACGATCCACGCGCGTGATCGCGGAAAGGCCAAGCCCTCGAGCCACAACATTGGCATGTACAGAGCGCAGCTTCTTGGTCCAACAACGCTAGCCATGCACTGGCACATTCATCATGATGGCGCGGCGCACTGGCGGAGCTGGAAAGAAATTGGCGAACCGATGCCGATTGCAATTTGCTTCGGCGGCGAGCCGGTGTTGACGTATGCGGCCACGGCGCCGCTCCCACCTGGCGTAAGTGAATTGTTGATGGCGGGCTTTCTAGAGGGAAGGGGAATCGAAATGGTGCCGGCCAAAACGGTGCCGCTGCGTGTGCCAGCCAA
>CAVOCO010000098.1:0-5260 GCA_963694215.1 Phycisphaerae bacterium | reverse complement strand
ATTCGAGCCGATCTCTTTCTCAGCGTTCAGCCCAAGGGCATCATGTTCTCAACATCAGACAACGCCGCCGTACTTGCCATGGGGGCCGCGCTCTTGCGACGCCACGCCGCTGCTGCGCTCCAGCGACGGCCCGCTGACATTGCATCTCCAGAACGAGACGTCGTTGCGGCCCTGCTCGACCGAGATGGCATGGCGATGCGTGGCCTCGAAACCGAACGGTTCCCCGGATTCCTCGACATCGGCATCGCCGGCGTAGCCAACGAAGCCAGCCCCGCCACCCGCAGCGTCATCTATGACCGAGTTACCGGGGCTTGGCATACGGAGTAAGGTCGCAAGAGAACGAGACGGCAAATAGGCAAGAGGATCACAGGTCCACTTCGCTGTTTGAGCCGTTGTGCTGCGAGAGAGCGAAAGGGGTTAAGAGGCCTCGAGGCAGGGCCTGACCCCTTTTTGCACTACCAGCTCTCGTGCGGCGAAGCCGCGTACCCTGAATCCCATGATTCAAAGCATCGGCAGCATGGTTACCGCAGTGTTTAGACGCATTGTGCCAGACCCATTGGTCATTGCGATCGTCCTGACAGTTGGCGTATTCCTTGCAGCCATCATCTTTGGTCAATTCCCCAGCGATATCGCGGGACCAGTCGACCGCAGCATGTGGCTTCTTGACGCGTGGCGTGGCGGCGCAGGCTTATGGAAACTCTTGGCCTTCTCCATGCAGATGTGCCTCATTCTGCTTGGCGGGCATGTACTTGCCGAAGCACCGGTAGTACGGCGTCTGCTCGCACATCTCGCAAATCTTCCGCGGTCAGCCCCTGCTGCTGCAGCGCTCGTTGGACTCGTCGCCATGCTGCTCGGGCTGGCCAACTGGGGTCTTGGGCTCATTGGCGGCGCGGTGCTCGCGCGGGAAACCGGGAGATCACTTGCTCGCCGCGACATCAAGGTCCATTATCCACTGCTCGCAGCAGCTGGCTACACAGGCATGCTTGTCTGGCACGGCGGCTTCTCAGGCTCCGCCCCGCTGTCTATGACAACGGCTGCTGGCGCTGAGAAAGTGCTGCCGGAAGGTGCCATTGGGAGCGATGCGCTTACACCTCTGACCGCAACAATTCTCTCTCCATCTAATCTGCTCATCACAGGTGGACTACTCGTCATTGTTCCCCTACTGCTGTGGCTAATTTCGCCGCGCGCCGCGGATGCTCAGCCCATCAGCTTGTTCCTCACTGAGCAAGATCAAGAATCACAGGCTGCTCCATCAATCGAGACCATCCCGGACTGGCTCAATCACTCACGCCTCATGACCACCCTGCTTGGACTTGGCCTGCTCGCCGCGGCGGTTGGATCAACGCTGCACGCTGGCATTGACCGACTCGGATTGAATGATGTCATCATGTATCTCCTCGCCGCAGCGTTGCTCGCGCAGCGCTCGCCAGAGTCATTCATGAACGCGGCGGCCCGGGCTGCAGCGGGCTGCGCCGGCATCATCGTGCAGTTCCCGCTCTACGCTGGAATCATGGGCATCATGGTGGCCTCTGGTCTCGTTCAGATGCTCACCAGTGGCATGCTGACATTGGCATCACCAGCCACCTTGGAATTCTGGACCATGCTGTCGGCCGGCATTGTGAATCTGCTCGTTCCAAGCGGAGGCGGGCAGTGGGCCGTGCAGGGCCCAATTGCGATTGCAGCTGCGCAGGAGTCCGGGGTCAGCACGGGATCAATGGTGATGGCTGTCGCCTATGGCGATGAACTCACCAACATGTTGCAACCATTCTGGGCCTTGCCATTACTTGCAGTGACGGGCGTTCGCGCTCGCGACATCGTGGGCTACACGGCGATTGTCATGGTCGTAGCTGGCGCCTGGATGTCGCTCTGGCTTCTGACGTAAATCAGTTCTTGTCGGATTCAGGCGCTTCATGGGAACGCATCATCTCTTGACGAGACCTGATATTCATGCCGAGCTGTGTGTAGTCCTTGCGGAAAAATGCGTTAAGCATCCAGTCGGCGAGCACACTTACGCGGCGGCCAAACCTCGGCGTCTTGAGCAAGTAAATCGCTCGCCACATCGCCCACGCAAAGAACCCGTGAATTCGGATGCCTTTGATTGCAGCCACGCCGCGGTGTCGACCAAGCGGGACCAATACGCCCTGTAGTTCAACTCCGCCTGGCTTCGTTGGACGCCCCTTTTCGACCGCTGCAATATTGGCGGCCACCTGCGGCGCCTGGCGAATGGCGATCTGAGCAAGCGGTGGCATGGGCTTCCCATCGTGCCCTTCAACCGAAGCACAATCGCCCATTCCCCAAATATTGTCGGTGCCAACGACCTGATAGTCGCTTTGGCACTGCAGTCCGCCAAACTTATTGAGCGGAAGACCATCAAGCTGTTTGAGCATCGGGCTTGGAGCAATGCCGGCAGTCCAAATTACGGTCGAACACGATATGACATTTCCATTGCTATCTACCACGTGATCAGCATGCACTTCCTTCACACCAGTCCCGGTATGAATGTTAATTCCCCGCTTTGCAAGATGTTTCGTGGCCCAGTTCGACAAATTCTCAGGCAAAATAGCAAGCAAACGTGTATTGAATTCAAAGACTGAGAATGTGATGTCGTCATCAGAAACGTTGCGATAGTACGCCGATGCTTCACGGACAAACACTTCAAGTTCCCCGACGACTTCGATGCCAGTCACATTGCCACCAACAATCACAAAGTGAAGCAGGCGTCGCCGCTCCTCTGGGTCGTCAATCGCATTGGCCAGTTCCAGAAGTTCTACAGCACGATCACGAATGATCACCGCATCTGACATGTGCTTCATGAAGAACGCGTGCTCACGCACGCCCGATACCACATCCTCTGGCATGATCCGCGTTACGCTTCCAAGCGCCACCACGAGATGGTCGTATTCAATCGACCGACAATGATCGTCTCCAATCAGTTGAAAGTGCACACGCTGCTGCTCGATATCGAGCCCGGACACTTCGGCCATCAACAGTTCGGCTTTGTTAGCAAACTCACGAATTGGCACTGTGCAGTGACGGGGCTCAATTGAGCCACAACCGGCTTCAATGAGCAGCGGATAGAAGATGAAGTAGTTATTGCGATCAATGATGACGACTTCGACATCAAGGCCGTACCGTCGCTTGGCCAGTTCTTTGGCGAGATAGGAGCCGCCAAAGCCACCCCCAAGAATGACTATTCGCTTTCGATCGGGCCGACTATCCATTCAAGAACCCTTCCCTGCGGCAATTAGATCCTGCCCTATATATGCCACTGGGCAATTCCATTGCTAGTTCAGAACTCGGAGCGTACTCGACTACATGTTGCCTGTCTCGGGATGGGTCGTCCTCTAGCGGGGGAAGTTCACCACCAACAATAAGCGACATCAACAATACGCTTGACCAGACAACGGGAAATCCAGTGACGACGACAGCGAATACAGCCAATTGCTTTGCGGTCTTGCGTTTCGTACGGCCGACGATCTCACACACGATGATCACAAATGTCACGACTGAAAATTTGAAGACACTCATCCCCGGAACGCCAAATGCCGCGATCACCACCCCCGCGATCGGATTGATCTCTACGCCGCTAAAGAACAAAATGACGCGGGTAAACACAATGTCGAGCGACGCAAAGAAGACCAACCAAAGGTAAAGATTCGGGAATAGCACGACGGCGCTAAGTCCGGCTGGTGAATCTTGTTTTGGGAACTGCTCCGCTGCGACGTTCATAAGTGGTTTGGCTTTCGCCCCTCAGATCAGCGGATCATGGTCCGGAACGCCAGATACTTCACGAGTCCCGAGCTGTACTAGGTCTACACCATTTTCAGTTTGCATATCCTTCGCAACATCGCTATCGGACAATTCGCTGTGGCACGCGGCCTGCTTCGATTCTCCGTCAACCTGAGCCTTTGTCTTTGATGCGAGACGATGGATCTCAGCCGGATCAAGTACGCCACGCTGCTCAAGAATCGCCCGCTGCTCATCATTCAGGGCTGCGCTCACACTGGGCTTATCCCACGTGAATTCCTCGTCCTTCCCTGACATGAATTCTTGAATCTCCTTGCTAATGCGAACTGAGCACCAGTCGTGGCCGCACATCGCGCAGAAGTCGGTATCAACATCAAGATCTTCATCGTGCATTGCACGGGCATAATCGGGGTCAAATGACAGATCGAAGTGCTTCTGCCAATTGAGCGCCGCCCTCGCTTTGGTCAGCTCATCATCACGATTTCGAGCGCCTGGAATACCAAGGGCAACATCTGCAGCGTGCGCTGCGATCTTGTAGGCAATGCACCCTTGCTTTACGTCATCCTTCTTAGGAAGTCCAAGATGTTCCTTTGGAGTGACGTAGCACAACATGGCTGCTCCGTGCCACGCTGCAGCAGTCGCGCCAATACATGATGTGATGTGGTCATAACCCGGGAAGATGTCCGTCACAAGAGGACCAAGCACATAGAAGGGAGCGCCGTGACAGCGACGACGCTGCAACTTCATGTTGTATTCGATCTGATCAAACGGCACGTGGCCAGGCCCCTCGACCATGACCTGTACGCCATGTCGCCAAGCACGCTCAGTCAATTCACCAATCGTCTCAAGTTCACCAAGTTGCGCCTGGTCGGTTGCGTCAGCAAGCCCACCTGGCCGAAGACCGTCACCGATGCTGAATGTCACGTCGTAGCGGCGCAAAATGCCACAGATGTCATCCCATGCGTCATACGTCGGATTTTCCTTGCCGTGGGTCAGCATCCACTTGGCCAGAAGCGATCCGCCACGAGACACGATGCCAATCAGACGGTCACGAACCATGGGCACATGCGCCCGCCGAAGGCCGGCGTGCACCGTCATGTAGTCCACACCCTGCTTCGCCTGATGTTCGATCGTACTGAGAATGACTTCGCGGTCGAGATCTTCGAGCTTTCGATCAATGATCATTGCATAGATTGGAACCGTGCCAATCGGCGCAGTTGAATCAGCAATAATGGCTTCCCGGCATAAATCCAGATCGCCACCGGTCGACAAGTCCATCACTGTGTCGGCGCCCCACTTGAGGGACCAATGGAGCTTTTCGATTTCTTCTGCGGTTCCACTTGAGACTGGCGATGCGCCCATGTTGGCATTGATCTTGGTCAAACTGGCTCGGCCGATGGCCATCGGGTCAAGTGACCCCTTGAGATGGTTGATGTTCGCTGGAATAACCATTCGGCCAGCCGCGACCTCGTCTCGAATCTGCGCAGCGGTCAAGTGTGGCTCACGCTCGGCG
>CAVOCO010000097.1:0-5293 GCA_963694215.1 Phycisphaerae bacterium | reverse complement strand
AACAGAAGATCGCAAGGCCATCTACATCGAGGAAACACAGCGTCACTTCGGTGATGTCAAACAAATCCTCTTTGTCCCTTGGGCTCTCGATGACCACGATGCCTACGTCGCACTCATGAATGAGCGTGGTCTTGACGCCGGCTATGAGCTTGTTGGCATACACACGTTTGATGATCCAATCGAGGCCATTCAGAATGCCGAAGCCATTTCAGTCGGTGGTGGAAATACATTCCGTCTGGTGTGGGAGTTACACCGCACCTTCGCCATGTCTGCCATTCGCAATCGCGTCATCAATGACGGCGTGCCCTACATGGGCGTCAGCGCCGGAACAAATATCGCGTGCCCAACCTTGCAAACAACCAATGACATGCCGATCGTTCGGCCTGAATCGTTCGCTACGCTCGAACTCATCCCATTCCAAGTCAATGCGCACTACTTTGGCGGGCCAACGTGGGTTCAGCTCCCGGACGGGACGCATATGGAACACTTCGGCGAGACACGCGATGATCGTCTGCGTGAATACCACGAAATCAACGACCTTCCGGTTGTTGGATTACGCGAAGGATCATTCCTTCGATGCACTGATGAGTCAGTTGAATTGATTGGCCAACCAGCCCGTATATTCATCCCTGACCAAGATGCCGTCGATGTTGAACCCGGGACGTCTATCCAGAAGATTCTTCACGCTTCACAATAGGCCTGGGCCACCATGTCCATATTGCGATTGACGGTGGGTTATGTTCTAATGCCGGTATGCGACGACTTTTATTGATCGCGGCCGCCTCGGTCATGGCCTCGGCAGGATGTCAAGTCGGCCCAAGCTATGAACCGCCACTCGTTCCCATCCCAGATGAGTTCGCGTGGACCAATGGACATACAGAATCCCCGCCGTCTCATCCTGCTGCGTGGTGGACACTCTTCAATGATCCAGTACTTAACACA
Source organism: Phycisphaerae bacterium (assembly GCA_963694215.1). GTDB lineage: Bacteria > Planctomycetota > Phycisphaerae > Phycisphaerales > SM1A02 > UBA12567. Next base: position 4,351 of record CAVOCO010000097.1, on the reverse strand, counting down.
CTGATCACGCAGGCAACAGCCAACAACTTCAATCTGCGAATCGCGGCCGAGCGCATCGATCAATACCGCGCCCAATATGGAGTCGCATCGGCCGACCTCTATCCCGACATTGGCGCGCTCGCAAACTACAGCCGTAACCGAGTGCCAACCACAGACTTTGGTCAAACTGGCTCTGGCGAGGGCGAATTCAACCAGTGGAACATTGGCCTTGACGCGACCTGGGAAGTAGATCTCTTTGGTCGCATCTCCCGCAGCATCGAGGCGGCTGTTGGCGACCTCCAAGCAGAGGTAGAGAACTGGCGTTACGCCATGATCACATTGCGAGCAGAAGTTGCCTCGTCCTACCTGTCGCTGCGAACACTGCAAGCACGGCTCGAAGTGGGAAATCAAAACATCGAAGCGCAGCAACGCTTTGTTGAGATCATTGAACTACAGATCGCGGCCGGCACGGCAACCGCTGGTGCTCTTGCTCAGGCCCAGGCACAACTGGCCCAATCTGAAGCGATCATTCCACAGCTCGGCGTGACCATGGCAACTGAAACGGCCAATCTCGCTTTGCTGCTTGGCACAACGCCAGGACCATTGACGCGTTCTATTCCAAAAGGACACGGCCTCCCCGCAGTTCCGACTGAGGTCGCCATCGGCATTCCCGCAGACCTCCTTCGACGCAGGCCTGATGTTCGGGCCGCCGAGCGAGAACTCGCTGCCGCTACAGCAAGAATCGGGCAAGCAACCGCGGACCTGTATCCCAAATTATCCCTCTCTGGTTCATTTGGATTTGGCGCATCGCAGTCGAGTGATCTCTTGCAGTGGGCAAGCCGCTCCTACTCTGTGGGCCCAAGCTTCTCGTGGGACATCTTCAATGGTGGACGAGTTCGCGCTGTCATCAACCAACAAGAATCGCTCACTCGTGAAGCCTTGCTCACATATGAGAAAACCGTCATCCAAGCGATTGGTGAAGTTGAGAGTAGCCTTGTTGGTTTTGTGTTGTCTGCTCATCAACGCGATGATCTCAAACGAGCCACGGCATCCGCACAACTTGCTTATGATCTTTCCCTCGACCAGTACGAGCACGGTGTCATCGACTTCCTCGAAGTCATCCTCGTTCAACAGAGCCTTCTCGAAATCGAAGACTCACTGGCGCAGTCGCAGGGCCTCTGTGCTGAAACAATGGTTGAACTGTACCGATCAATCGGTGGTGGTTGGACAACTGGCACGCTTCCCACACTTGCCTCAGAGACCAAGGACTCGTCCTCATGATGTATCGAATTGTTCAGTGCGCCCTGCTGTGTCTACTCGCAGCTGGATGTGACAAAGAAGCTACCAAGCCGCCAACTGCCGTAGCAATTCCAGTCACAACCGCCAAGGCCAAGACCGGTGAATTTCCGGTCAAGAGAACTTATCCCGCCATTGCCTCGCCGGTTTGGGAAATTGACATCATTGCTCGCGTCGAGGGCTGGCTTGAAGATCGTCACGTTCGCCAAGGTTCAATTGTCGAGAAGGGCGAGTTGCTCTTCACCCTCCAGAAATTGCCCTTTGAGGCTGACGTGCTATCCGCAACAGCGGCGCTTCGCCAAGCAGAAGCACAAGAACTCCTCGCCCAAGTTAACTATGACCGAAACGCACCCCTTGTTGCATCAGGCGCAATCGCCGCTGAAACCTTAGATCAGTACAAAGCTAATCTCGCCGTTGCGAAAGCCGAAGTGCTCGCCGCAGAAGCTCAGATCATTCAGGCCGAACTCAACCTGTCGTACACCGAAATTCGAGCGCCCATCCACGGGCGCATCGGCGCGACTTCGATCGATCCGGGAACACTTCTGATACCTGGGACTTCAAACGCAACGCTGTGCACACTCATCATGGTCGACCCGATTCGAATCAACTTTGCGCCGTCTGCAAATGAGTTTCCTGAGTACCTCGCAAAGTGGACGGAGGACACGCCGCTCCATGCAGAAGTTGTCATCCCACGTCTGACTACATGGAAACGCGATGGCACCATTACATTTGTTGACAACGCGGCAAACCCAAATACCAGCCTGATTCGCATGTGGACCGACGTCGATAACTCCGGCCACGATCTACTTCCAGGTCAGTACTGCGAAGCCACCGTCACAATGAGAGTGCTGAAGGACGTTGTCACCATTCCTTCAACCGCACTTGTTCAAGTCGCGTCGGAGCAATATGTCTGGCTTGTTGGATCAGACTCCAAGGTCACTGAGAACAAGGTCGTTGTGAACTTTCAGCAAGATGGAACTGCTGTACTCGTGTCCGGGCTCAAAGCTGGCGACCAGATCGTCGTCCAGGGCATGTCAAAGATTCGGACCAACGGAACGCTCATTACTGAAGCAAAGCCACCAACTTCTCCCGGAACACCACCCCCATCACTGAAGTCCAGTGAGAAAAAGAAGAACGATTGATGATCGACTTTTTTATCAAACGCCCGATCTTTGCCACAGTGATCTCGCTGGTCATCATGCTGACTGGGCTGGTCTCAATCAATGTGATACCGATTTCGTTGTATCCACAAGTGGCACCGCCGATGGTCACAGTGACATCAAACTACACGGGCGCATCGGCTCAAACTGTTTCCAGTGTCATCACTCGGCTCATTGAAGAACAAATCAATGGTGTAGAGGGCATGATTTACATGGCCTCGTCTAGCACCAATGATGGCGTTTCAAATATTCAAGTGACCTTTGAGGTTGGATACGATCAGAATATTGGCGCCGTCGACGTCCAGAACCGCATGCAACAGGCTGAGGCAAGATTGCCAAGCGAAGTGCAACGTTCTGGCGTGACCGTTACCAAACAGTCCACTCAAATGACTGCAGTCATTTCGCTCCTCTCACCCGACGGGCGGTTCGATAGCACATACCTGAGCAACTACGCTAACATTCACGTGACTGATTCGCTCGCGCGGGTTGCGGGTGTCGGCCAAGTGACCAACTTCGGCCTTCGCCAATACGCCATGCGGATCTGGATGGATCTGGACCTCATGGCGACCTACAGGGTGTCGACTGAACAGATCGTCACAGCAATCTCTGATCAGAATCAACAAGTTGCTGCCGGCTCAGTCGGGTTGCCTCCACTCGATGGCAGCCCCGCATTCAACTTGCAAATCACCACACTTGGTCGCCTCGTCACGGCCGAACAGTTCGGTGACATTATTCTCCGCGCTGAACCGGGCGAAGTTGTTCGACTCAAAGATGTAGCTCGCGTCGAACTTGGTTCGGCCAGCTATTCAAGCGACAGCATGCAAAGCGGAGAGCCTTCGGCGCAGCTGGGCATCTTCCAACTCAACGGGGCCAATGCCCTTGAGGTCTCCACTGGCATCAGCTCTACCATGGATCGTCTTGCGAAGAACTTCCCCGAGGGACTCTCGTGGAAAATGACGTTCAACTTCACCGACTTCATCAGCGCCTCGATCAATGATCTCTTATGGACCATTTTCGAAGCAGTTGGCCTTGTCATATTGGTGATTTTCATCTTCTTGCAATCGTTTCGGGCCACGCTTATTCCGGTCATTGCGATTCCAGTATCAATCATTGGTGCATTTGGCGCCATGATGGCCTTTGGCTTCAGCATCAACATGCTGACGCTGCTTGGCCTTGTCTTGGCTGTTGGACTTGTCGTTGATGACGCCATTGTCGTTGTTGAAAACGTGGAGCGCGAGCTCGAAGACGCAGATGACGACACGCCAATTACAGATATCGTCTCAAAATCAATGCGGCAAGTGCGCGGCCCCATTGTGGCGACAACCCTTGTTCTCCTGGCAGTGTTTATCCCGGCCGCCGTCATGCCAGGTATTACAGGACAACTCTACAATCAGTTTGCACTCACGATTGTATTCTCAGTAGTTATCTCTTCCATCGTGTCGCTCTCCATGACACCGGCCATGTGCGCTCTCTTTCTTCGCAGGAAGAAAGACGGTGGCTTGCTACAGAGGGTTTTCCGCCCGGTCAATGTTTCCATCACGTGGACAACAGACCAATATGGGAAAATCGTGAAAGGCTTCAGTCGCGTCGCGTGGCTTGCTGTTGTCGCACTCGCTGCCATTCTTGGTGCAACATTTCTCTTACTCATGAATACAGCCACTGCATTTGTGCCAAATGAAGACCAGGGATACCTCTTCATTGCAGTGCAGTTGCCATCGGGCTCGTCTCTTGAGCGAACCAAAGAAGTGAGTGGACTCGTTCTGGATATCTGCGATGAAATCCCTGAAATCAAAGATCTTGTTCAGGTTATTGGATATGACTTCATCTCCAGCACAAGCCAAACAAACGCTGCTTTCATGGTGCCAATTCTCTTGCCATGGGACGAACGAACCGGAGAAGGCCAAAGCGCTGATGAC
>CAVOCO010000096.1:0-5309 GCA_963694215.1 Phycisphaerae bacterium | reverse complement strand
CGAAAAAAACAAGCTCTCTGCCCAGCCAACCAGCTTTCTTACGTATAGGGCCGGCAATGCGTACCGATTCGTAGCCACCCAAATTGGATGGCCGCTCGTAACGAAGATCAACCAAAATCGCGGAGTTCGGGGCGTTGCCATGGCTCGTCACTGCCCGACAACACCCGACCGCAGCATCCCGACTGAGCGCAAAGAGAACCCGCCGCTGCGTGGGAACGCAGCGGCGGGCATTAAGTTCTCTGTATGGAGCCTGGCAATCCTAAGTTAGCCCGACTCCGAGATTCACAGTCGAAACGCGATCAGGCGCGACGACGACGACGGCCAGCGAGGCCAGCGAGACCCAAGAGGGCCACAACACCTGGAGCAGGCACAGCATTCGTGATCAAGGCACTATGGCCGCTTTGCCATGTGGCGCCCGAATCATCCTTGCCCTGGAAGCCAGCAGCAAAGTAGATGTCATGCGCTCCGGTACCTGCGAATGTCGTGAACTGAGCCAAGAGGACGCGACCGTCTATGGCCTCACCCTGTGGATCTGCTGGGGTGATGAAGAAGGTTCCGTTGTCAGCGTACATAGAGCCGCCAGCAGGATCCCACGACGCCCAGTTGATGCCGATGTCTTGGAGGGCGTTGTTCCCGAAGGGGGTGCCGTCCGAGTAGAGCGCGCCGATGGTCACGTATGAGTCCCACTCCAGATCTGGAGCGAGCGGGAAGAACGCAGAGTTAATGCTCTGGCTCGTTGCACCACCGAGTGAGTTTTGGTACGCCGAAGCACCATCGCGGTACTCGATCTCCATGGCGAACTCACCGTTGCCATATACGGCGTCAAGGCGGTTGCCAGCATCGAGCTCGGCATACACGCGAACGGTGTAGGAACCTGCAATCAGGTCTTCACCAATGATGTCATACGACAGACCATTCATGCCTGCCATAGCGGAGCCAGCGACGGCGATACCGCCCATGACACCAGTAAATATTGAAGTACGCTTCATGTTCATTCTTAGAACCTTTCTCTTCTCGTTTTGAATCCACCAAACACTAGATCTCAGATCTTTCCCCACCCCTCACTTGGGATTGAGGCGAGTGCCTCTTGTGGAGTTCGATCGTAATTGGTCGGCCACGCGCCGACCAAGGAACGTCATCTTTAAATTGTCCAAAGTAGATCGGCAATCCGCATCTACCCCTTCGAGGTCCTTACTGTGGCATTTAGGGCCACACTTTCTCACACACCCAGTAAACGGGCTATGAGCTTGACTCAATAAGCCGCTTAACTATCCTGCCGACCATACCTTGCGTCTCGCCCTAGTCAAGGGGGCAACCGTAGGTCTGCGAAACTTTTTTACGTACGGCAGACGCCATAGATCCATGAAATCCATCCAATTCGTACGCTTTGCAGAACCGGTACAACCGAAACAACGCTCTAGAGGCCCCTAAATGCGGGGTCACGGTGTCTGAACTTTCCCCCACAAAAGCCTCGGAGCAGCTCGGACGATATCAATATCGACGATTGTGCCAACTAAGGTGCTCGCTATAGCCGCCCCTGGAACATCGAATACCGTAATCAGGTCACCCGGTGTCCGGCCAGAAAGTTGGATTGCATCTTCTGCCCACCCAAGTTCAACTCTCCCGCCACTTTGCGGCTTTGATTTGCTAATTTTCTCTACAAACACCGGATGCGTCCGCCCAATTTCCCGCTCGTGGACCTTGCGGCTAACCTCGGATTGGATGTCAAGCAGCCGGTTGATACGTTCTCGTTTGACCGATTCTGACACGTCATCAGGAAACCGACCAATCGCCACTGTGCCTGGCCGAGGCGAGTACTTGAACACAAAGTTGTTCTTGAATGGCACGGACCGCACCAGATCACAGGTCAATTCAAAATCCTCGTCTGTTTCGGTTGGAAACCCGACAATAATGTCGCCCGCGATGCCGGCATCTGGCAACCGATCAACGACTCGATCGATGAAGTCTCGATATTGCCCCACTGTGTACCCACGATTCATCAGTTTCAAAATACGATCCGAACCCGACTGGGCCGGAACATGGAGATACCGGCAAATGCGGGGCGAGTCATGCATGACGTCGAGAATGTCATCACCGAAGTCCCGTGGGTAGCTCGTGACAAATCGAAGCCTCAGAATGCCAGGCACTTCCTCATGGATACGGCGAAGCAAGTCAGCAAAGGTCGTCACGCGTTGACCAGCCACGCCGCGGTCAGCCTTGCCAAAGGCCGTCAGGCCTGGGCCAATTTGCGGCAGCTCTCTGCCGTCCGCTCCAACCGCCGCCCCGTGCACATACATGTAGTGATTAACCGTTTGCCCAAGCAGCGTGATTTCAATCACCCCGCGGTCAGCAAGTGCTCGGCACTCATCCACAATGGTGTCTGGTGGGCGGTGGACCTCGGCGCCCCTTGTATTTGGGACGACGCAGTAGGTGCAGAACTTGTTGCACCCACGCGTAATTCGGACATAGGCACTGTGTCCATGCGAGCCGCCCTGATCAGGGTCAAATGCCCGTGCGAGATCGAGGCTCTCGAGTGAATCCTCCGCGGCTGAAAGTGTCGCGGAACGCCGTGAGCGATTGCCCTGGACCGCTGCTCGGTCATGCCAATCCACAAGATCTTCCTTCATGGCGTTATCGAGCAGCATCGGCAATCGATCGAGTTCGCCCGGCCCGCACAAGAGATCGATTTCTGGCTGTCTTGAGAGCAGCGATGCACCCTCACGTTCAGCAAGGCAACCAAGCAGACCAATCGTGACATGCCGGCCAGCCTGCTTCTCTTGCTTCAACCGGCCGATCCGACTAAACACTTTGTTCTCGGCTTGCTCTCGGACTGAACACGTATTAAACAGCACGACGTCCGCCGTATCACGATCCTGCGTGAACTGATAGCCCAGCGCGAGAAGGTGACCTGTCACCAACTCACTATCGAGCTCGTTCATCTGACACCCAAAAGTCTCGAGGTAGACCAGTGGACCAGTGTGCGTACCGTTAATGGTGAGCGTATCCATGAGGCAAGGCATAGTAATCCAAACTCATCAGCAGACCTTTTGGCGATACAGCGGCTTTGAGGCCGATACGAGATGGCAGATGCCCCCACGAGATGTTGTGCTCATTGTTGCGACTGCCTTGCTGGCGCTTGGCGCGATCGCTGTGCAGTCTGCTGGGATGACGGTCACCAACGCAAGTAGTTTCACCGAACTCCTCACAGGGCGGACCACCATGCTCGCTGTAGCAGCGGTAGCCGCCCTTCTTCTTGGCCGATCCATCCCATCGAGGTGGATCACCTCCTCAACCATCGCCCTGACGGCAATTGCAGTCGCCGGAGCGCTCTTGGTGGTGGTGCTCATCCCTGGCATTGGCAAGGAAGTCAATGGAGCTCGCCGCTGGATTGAATTTGGCCCGCTCGGATTTCAACCAAGTGAACTGGCAAAATGGGCGTTGGTGCTCTTCCTCGCATGGTACTGCGGGCGAAGTGCCACCAGAATGTGGGAATTCAAGTCCGGACTCATGCCAGCCGTATTCGTCGTCGGTCTTGTGTGCATGCTCATACTCATCGAGGACCTTGGCACGGCGCTGCTCATTGCAACGGTGGCCGGTCTCATGCTCGTCGCTTCTGGAGCGCGGATCAAGCATATGTGTGGAATCGCCATCCCTGCCGCGGCCGCCGTGGTTGGCGCGATTGCCATTGAGCCGTACCGGCTACAACGACTGCAGACCTTCCTCGACCCCTTTGCAAATGCCAGAGGCAGCGGCTACCACGTCATTCAGTCGATGACGGCGATCAACGGCGGCGATGTGGGTGGACGCGGCCTTGGAAATGGGATCCAGAAGTTTGGGTATCTCCCGGAAGACACCACCGACTTCATCTTCTCAATCATCACCGAAGAGTTTGGCCTGCTCGGAGCCTGCCTCGTCGTTGGACTCTTTGTGGCCCTTCTCTGGACCGGTTGGCGGATCTTGTCGAGTCAGCGCCACCCACAGCGGCAACTGCTCGCCTTTGGCATCATTACCACTGTGTCAATTCAAGGCGTCATGAACCTGCTGGTCGTGACCGGGCTCGCTCCGACCAAGGGCATCGCCCTGCCACTTGTCTCGTCAGGAGGAACCGGGTGGCTGCTCACCGCCTTCATGCTCGGCGTTCTGGCTCGGCTTGACCATGCAGACCCCGCACCGGCATCGCACGGCATCGCACCCATGGCAAAGCCTGAGATCGTGTCATGAAAGGGCCTACAATTCTCTTTGCTGGCGGCGGGTCGGGCGGACACATCAGTCCCGCGCTGGCCATCGCTGAGGCCGCTCAAACAATCGACCCCGAAGCTACGTGCCTCTTTGCCTGCTCTGACCGCCCTATCGACGCTGCGATGCTCGAGCAAGCCGAGAGAACAGGACACGCCCTTCCAGCCCGGCCACCCTCACTCAGGCCGGCCGGACTGCTTCGCTTCGCCCGCACATTCTCCAAGAGCAGGCGTATGGCGATCGATCTCATTCGCATGCGCAGGGTTGATGTCACCGTGCTACTGGGCGGCTTTGTAGCTGCACCTGTCGCGTCGGCCTGCAAGCGAACCAAAACGCCGAGCCTGATGGTCAACCTCGACCGTGTCCCAGGACGAGCAAACATGTGGATGCGGCCATCGGCACGCATCGTCGTCTCTGCCGTAACCACGGTGAAACCGTTTGCAACACAGATCACCGGCATGCCAATTCGCCGCGCGGCCATGCCGCCTGATACGCCCGCTGCCTGCCGGCGTCAGCTGGGACTCGACCCCGAGCGTCCCACACTGCTCATTACTGGTGCCTCTCAGGGCGCCGGAACAATCAACACGCTCATGCCCCACGTTGCGCAGCAGCACCACGCACTCCTGAACAAGTGGCAAATTCTGCATCTTGCCGGCACCGGAGCAGCTGAGGCGGCGCGGTCCGCCTGGCAACGCTCAGGCGTTGACGCCACCGTGCTCGACTTTCGCCACGACATGGGTGTCGTGTGGGGAAGCGGCGATCTTGTCATCAGTCGGGCCGGCGCATGCTCAGTGGCCGAAATCGAATATGCCGGGCTTCCGGCCATCTACCTGCCCTATCCACATCATCGAGATAACCACCAACATCACAATGCAGTTCCGGCAGTCGACGCTGGTGCCGCAGTAATCGTGAAAGACACAACCGACACTGCCCGCACCGCAAACAATCTTCTTGAGGTCGCTGGGCCGCTTCTTGCAGCTGAACGTCCGCTTGAGGCCATGCGAGAGGCCGCCGTGGACCGCAGCGGAGAGGAAGCGGCAAGCCATCTCGCACGTCTTGCCATTGATATGATC
>CAVOCO010000095.1:0-5332 GCA_963694215.1 Phycisphaerae bacterium | reverse complement strand
AGTCGGCGTCATCGAGCGAGGAATCTCAAGCCCCTCAGGAAAGTGCAATACGCCGTTCTTCAGAACGGGCTCACTCGCGGAAGCGGCACCGATCATCATGACACTTACCGCCGCAGCCAAGGCTATCTGAATCATTCTCGAGAACTCCTTCTTGCCGCAATAGTGCGGTAGTACTTCATACGACTCCAAAAAGCCCTCGGATGCAAGGGAGCCCCAGAATATTCACGCATTTTCTGCGCGCCATGCCCCAATGGCCCCTAAGAAGGCGTCGCCATATTCTGCCAATTTGCGGTCGCCAACCCCTTTGACCTCGAGCAACTGCTCCGATGTGGCGGGCTGGATTCGAGCCATCTCCCGCAATGACGAGTCTCCAAACACCACATAGGCCGGAACGCCCCGCTCACCGGCAAGCCGCCGCCGGAGAGACCGCAGTCGATCAAACAAGTTTCGATCAACGCCTTCCCATGATTGTTCCTCGCCGGCGGCTCCCCGAACTGGCCGGCGCGGCGGCGCAATCAACGACACGTCTCCCCCACCCTTCATCACAGCAAGACCTTGCTCAGTGAGTTGCAGGGTTGGATACTCGCCGCTTGCGCGAACCAAGAGATCGAGATGGATCAATTGCCACACTAGGTCGGCCAGTTCACCCTTCGAGTGATTTGCAAGCAACTTGAAGACTGAAAGATCGTCATGATGTCGCTGGGTGATTTTGTCCATCCCCGTTCCACGAAGCACATCAATGACATATCCAGCGCCATATCGCTGACCAGTTCTCGCAACTGCCGACAGAATCTTGCGGGCAATTACTGTGCCTTCGGCCATGATCTGCACATCACCAAGGCACACATCGCACGAGCTACATCCATCTGGTCGTTCAGCCTGTCCAAAGTGCTTGGCAAGCATTGATCGGCGGCAGATGGCAGTTGCGCAGTACGACTGCATGGCCTCCAACATCGCTCTGCGAAATGGCAATAAATTGGGATCTTCGCCTTGTTCGTGAAGAATTCTCCACCGGGCCGCATCACCACCAGAGAACAGCAGCACGCACTCGGAGGGAAGTCCATCTCGCCCCGCGCGACCTGTTTCCTGTTGGTAGCGTTCCAAACTATCGGGCATGGAGGCGTGGACGATGCACCGCACATCTGAACGGTCAATACCCATACCGAACGCCACAGTGGCCGCCACCACATCTACACGCTCCGCGGCAAAGTCATCTTGCACCCGAGTGCGTTTGCTCCGTTCAAGTCCAGCGTGATAGGCCGCGGCGACGAACCCGTCTGCGGCAAGCGCTGCCGCCATCGACTCAGTCTGCTTCCGCGTCGCGCAGTACACGATTGCTGCCTGACCCCGGTGTCGAGCGATCGCCTCTCGCACCTGCACGCGAGCATCTGTCCGTGGGGTAACGCGGTACGTCAGATTCGGGCGATCAATATCTCCAACTAGAACTAGCGGATCACGGAGTCTGAGCTGCCGAACAATGTCTTCTCGGACGCGAACTGTTGCGGTTGCCGTGCATGCATGAAGTGATGTATCGGGCAGCACTGCGCGGACCTCAGCAAGACGCCGATACTCCGGACGGAAGTCATGCCCCCACTGGCTAATGCAGTGGGCCTCATCGATTGCAATCCACCGAGGCTTCATCTTGGCCAACATGAATAAGAAGCCGGGCATCAGAAGTCGCTCGGGTGTGACGTAGAGAAGTCGCAATTCACCGGATGCTGCCAAAGCCAGGATGGCGGCCTGCTCGCTCGAGTCCTGCTCGCCATGCAAGCTCGCCGCAGCCACACCAACTTGTCGCAGCCCGTCTACTTGATCCTTCATTAAGGCGATGAGCGGCGAGACGACGACGGCCAAATCATTCTCGACCAGCGGCGGGACCTGAAAGCACAACGACTTTCCGCCACCTGTGGGCAGCACTAGCAATGAGTCACGCCCTGAAATGGCAGCGTCAATTGCCTCTCGCTGCACCGGGTACAAAGCATCCCAACCCCACACGTGCTGAACCACGTCGAGTACGGCATCATTACTGTGAGTATCGCCTCCATGCGGACCGAATATCATGTGTCCAAGGTATCGTGCAAGCACCTTGCAGCGGGGCTACAAGATTAGGAGTTCGTGACATTTCCACTTCGCCGCTGCCAATTGCCGCCCGGGCCAAAGCCATCACGCTACTTGCTCTGGTGCTGTGCCTAGTCAACTACCTTGACCGGGTCGTCATCTCCTTCGCAATCGAGCCGATCAAGCAAGACTTTGGGCTCACCAACACCTCATTTGGCCTTGCAATCTCACTCTTTGCATTTGGGGCCCTTGCAGTCAATGGACTGAGTGGTCTCCTGCTCGATAGATTCGGTGTTCGCCTCATTTGGACAATTGGCCTCCTAGTCTGGACCATCGCAATGGTCGGACTTGGCCTGACAGAATCATGGGCATTCTTCTTGGTTATGCGGGTTGTGCTCGGAATTGGCGAAGGCGTCAACTTTCCAGCCATGAACCGGTCCGTCGCCGACTGGATACCACCACGCCTTGCTGGCCGAACTGTCGGAATCATGCTGCTCGGCGTGCCGCTGGCCCTACTTTTAGGTGGACCGATTCTTGCCAACCTCATTGATGTCATCGACTGGAGAAACTCCTTCCTTGTACTTGCAGTTGGAAGTGGGCTCATCGGGCTAGCCATCCCCCTTGTCTATCGCAAACCAAAACATGCCGACGGCGATTCAACCACGACTCATGTCCGTTGGTCGAGACTGTTGCGAAACCCCACGCTGCTCGCAACGTCCTGGTCCTTCTTCGCATTCGGATACGTGTTGTGGTTTGGCATTAGTTGGATCCCAGGCTACTTCGAGCAAACTTGGCATATGGATCTCGCCTCCATAGGTTGGTTCAGCACGCTGCCATGGGCGCTCACATGCCTGTTCATCCCGCTCATCGGTTGGTATTCAGACCGAAAGATGGAACGCACAGGGAACATTCGCTCATCACGTGTGCATCCAATTTGGTTCTTTCAGCTACTCGGCGCTGTTTGCTTTGTGCCCCTCATCTTTGCGCACTCGCAATTAATGGCGATCACCATGCTCTCACTGGGCATTGCATTTTCTATGGGCGCAAATGCCCCCTACTACTCAATCTGCACCGACCTCTTTCGGCAGAATGCCGCAGCAGCTACTGGCATCATGGTCACCTTCTTTTCGATCTCAGGACTCATCTCGCCAATCCTCACGGGCTGGTTGACCGACACCTTTGGCGGATTCAGTGCTGCATTCGTCGCGCTTGCCGTCTGTGTCGCAAGTGGTGCTGTCAGTATGCTGCTCTTTGCACACCCAGACCGTCCCCAGACAAAAGGCCCTGCACATGACGTTGGATGATCCACAGTCCGTTGACCTCAACGCACTCCGTGTGCGTATCGATGCCCTTGATACCCAGCTCGTCACGCTCTTGAGCGAACGGGCAGGTGTTGTCAAACAAGTTGGTGATGCAAAGAGAACAGACGGCACCCCGGTCTACGCTCCCCACCGAGAAAAAGCTGTGCTTGATCGCATTCGTTCGCTCAACCCAGGCCCGCTCACAGGCCGAACGCTCGAGGCCATCTGGCGGGAACTTATGTCGGGCAGCTTCGGCCTTGAGCAGCCGATCACCATTGGCTACCTCGGACCGGCCGGTTCGTTTAGCCATGTTGCAGCCCTGCGGCACTTTGGTTCGTCGGTCGACGTCACAGAAGCGGAAGACATCGATGCCGTCGTGCGCGGCGTCATCACGAACACCACGCATTACGGACTTGTGCCATACGAGAACTCCATTGTTGGCGGCATCACCGATACACTCGATGCCTTTGTCGAGCACGGTGTAGGCGTATGCGCCGAGTCACTCATTGAGGTATCACACTGCCTCCTTGCAAATTGCGAGCAGTCATCAATTACAAGATTGGCATCCAAGCCACAAGTACTCGCCCAGTGCAGAAAGTGGATCCAGCGCCATCTGCCACACGCTGAACTCATTCCGACCGCATCATCCGCCTCCGGCGTAGAACTTGCTGCAACTGAACCACACACAGCGGCCATTGGATCGCGGCTTGCAGCATCGATCTATGCTGTCAACGTGCTGGCCGAGCCCATTGGCGACAAAGCTGACAACATCACACGTTTCCTCGTGCTCGGAAGGCAACGCCCTGAGCCCACAGGAACAGACCGAACATCCATCATGTTCACCACCAAGCATGCCCCCGGAGCTCTCGTTGACGTGCTCGCAGTGTTCCGCGACGCGGGGATCAATCTCAGCCACATCGACAAGCGGCCAAGCGGCCGTGTGAACTGGGAGTACACGTTCTTTATTGATGCCGATCACCACCGCGACGACCCCGCCATGGCCTCAGTCCTTACAGAAGCCGCAGATCACTGCGTTCTCATGCGAGTGCTCGGCTCCTACCCGAGGGCCGGCGGCGTTCTATAAGGCCCTGTCCTCAACAACTGGCCCAGCTCAACTGTTCTCGCAGCGAAGCTGCCCCCGCGCCTGACCCCTTCGAGTACCTTGGTATCAACGCTATGCTCGACGTCACTCACACTACAACCGCCCTACTCGAAGGCCTTCATGACGACGGCGGGAACGCCGCGTGGGAAGTACTCGACCGGCGATACCGACCAATCGTAATTGGGCTTGCGCGGCGACTGGGGCTCCCTGAACAAGATGCACTTGACGTTGCACAAGACACCATGATTCGGGTGCTCGATGAGTACCGCGATGGTCGGTATGACCGAGAGCGTGGCCGTATGCGTTCGTGGCTCTTATCCATCGCCCGCACCAAGATTGCCGACGTCTACCGCAAGCGAGCAGTCCGCCGCGAAGCCCGCGGCGAATCTGCAATGGTGACCATTCCAAACGATCAAGAACTCGAGGACATCTGGGCCACCGAGCGCCGGTCTGTCGTGCTGCGCGAGGCGCTCGCAGATCTCCAGGCCACCTCAAAGACATCTGACCAAAGCATTCGCGCTTTTGAGATGCTCGTCTTCCATCGACAGGGCGTTAGCGATGTTGCGAAAAAACTCGACATGAGCGAAAATGACGTGTACCTCGCCAAGAGTCGTGTCGCAAAGAAACTCAAAGAGACGGTTCAGAAACTCGAGTCGCTCTACGATGAGGACGCTCCGTGAGCGACGAGCGACCGCCCCGCAAGCCGACGCCTGAGGAACTCAAAGCCATCGCGTACAACGGCACCGTCTCGGCGGATGTCATGCGGTGGCTCAATGATGTTGATGACGGAAGCGTCGCCGCTGAAATCGAACGCCTGCGAAGCCATGCAAGTGACCCAGAAGCGACGGTCGAACACCCCATCGGCGACCTG
>CAVOCO010000094.1:0-5365 GCA_963694215.1 Phycisphaerae bacterium | reverse complement strand
CACGGTCAACGTGTGGGGCGATGCTGTTGGCGCACGCATCATGACGCGACTTGCGCCTGACACACCGGCTGATTGAACGGATACCTACTCTTGGTCAGCAAGCCATCGTTCGGCGTCAAGCGCAGCACGGCAGCCCATGCCTGCAGCGGTAACCGCCTGGCGATACGTCGCATCGGACACATCGCCAGCAGCAAAGACACCTTCGATGTTGGTGAGACATGATCCGCCATCGACAAGCACATAGCCCGCGTCATCACACAATACGCCACTGCCTTCAAGGAATGTCGTCGCTGGCGTATGGCCAATGGCCACAAAGAGACCAGTGAGATCCAATCGGGAGTGCTCGCCGGTCTTGGTGTTCTCAAGTTCTACTGCTTCAATCATCTTCTCGCCAAGCACATCGGATACCACGCTGTTCCACACGATCTCAATCTTGTCATTGGACAAGACACGATCTTGCATCGTCTGCGAAGCGCGAAGCACGTCGCGACGATTGATCACGTATACCTTGGATGCAAACTTCGCAAGATAGGAAGCCTCTTCCATAGCGCTGTCGCCGCCGCCAACCACGCCGAGCGGCTTGTCTCGAAACATCGGCAGCGCACCGTCACACACAGCGCAGGCACTCACGCCGCCGCCAGATGTTGCAAGGCGAAGTTCATTCTCGAGGCCCAGCCAATTGGCCGTTGCGCCAGTCGCAATGATGACCGTCTCAGCGAGCACTACATCGCCTTCGCTCGTAGTTAATTTAAATGGCTGCTCGGAGAAATCGCATGAGACGACATCAACTCCGCGCGTCCGTGTTCCAAATCGCTCTGCCTGCTTCTGAAAGGCATCCATCATGTCAGGGCCAGTAATGCCAGCGGGGAACCCCGGGTAGTTCTCTACCTCAGTGGTCAGCATCAGTTGGCCGCCAGGCAAAACGGGCGCGGGGTTCGTTCGAGGGACACCAATGAGACATATGGGATCAAGATTTGCGCGAGCGGCGTAGATGGCTGCAGTCCAGCCTGCCGGGCCGCTGCCGATGATTACAATCTTCTCGATATCACGCTGTGCTGTCATATGAGTACTCCAACCCGCGTCGCGTGCAGGGCATTCAGTCTTTTGCGGCGGTGCCGTGTTGCTCGCGGACAAGTTCAATCGGCGGTGGCCAGATGATGAGATCACCTCGCCCCTGCTCATCGACATGCAATTTGCCGAGTCCATCCATTCCATCACGTCCCGCGCTGTAGAGCAGGCCGGTTTCGGGCTCAAGCCACACACGAGTCTTGCCCACGTCAAGCTCGCGACGCTTCGAAATGTACCGATACACGAACCATGGGCGATAACCATCGGCAATCAATGCGTAGTCATCGACGGCAAATGGCTTATCCAGCGTGATGCCGAATGCAATACGCATTTCCTTGGGATACACACCACGTTCTTGTTTGTACCCCGCAATCCCAGCCGCTGTTGCCGTGGCATTCACTTCGACAAGCAGTCGAGCACGAGCAGTAAAGAGTTCTTTCATGTCATGAATGACTGAATCGATCGCAGCAAATCGCCCCACGTTCAAGAGTTCGAACTGTGACTGCTGATCAAGAATCAATGAGCCCATTTGGGTCATATCATCAGATCGCCATCGGCGCCACCAATCGTCAAAGATCAAATGAAGACGTTCGTTTGATGTCTCGAGGCTGTCGTGTTGCAGCCGAAGAGACTCCCAGCGGTTCCGAGCACCAAAGCGTTGCAGTGGGCGATCAGCTGTCTGCACATCAGTAAAGACGGCGGGAAACTCGACAATATCTGGTGTTCCCAATGAATGGTCAAATGCATTGGCAAGCAACGCTTGGCACAGCAGCCGATCATTCTCGGGCATGAACAGGCTGACCCGGCTCGGTCGCAAACTTCCGATCTCGACATACGCGAGCTGCTTGAGGAAAGCTGGCGAGAGATCCTTGAGATAGCGATACATCACACCACGAAAGACCTCAAGGCCTTCGTTGATCATATGAATTGCCGTCTGCTTCTCTTCTTGGAACTCTCGGTCGGCAAGCTTGCGAAGCACCATGAGTTCATCAAGCATGAGCGTCAGCCCGGCCTCAGCTTTGCCAGCCTCAGCGAGTCGGTAGGTTTCGGCGACGGTCCAGGTCGCCATTCGACGCATAACTTCTAGATAGGGAAATGTTGGCAGCAAGAGACGATCGTCTGGCTGACCCAGATCGACAAACAAATTAAGCTCAACATCGCCTGCTTCGACCGACTCTCGGCCGTACTTCAACCCAAAGCTTGGCCGCTTGGCGGCGATCTCGATCGCCTTGCCAAGGCCAGATCCGCTTTGAGCCCACGCTGACACTGCTTTCCAATCGGCCATGCCTGGCCAGATCGATTGTGGAGTGAGTGGCTCTTGTGTATCCGGCGAAGCAGCGAGTGCCCGCAGCGGCGGAGCGAGAACCTGCCAGGAGGTTTCATCGGCTGCAGCTGACACAGACTCATGTAGATTGAGCTGAGCGGCCAGATCTGTCGGTGTCACACTGCCGGATCCGGCAATAAATCCGAAACTCAGACCAACGATGGCACATGTCTGTATCAATACCACTTTGGACGCTCCTTACTAAGGACCCATTTGCATGCCAATCCACAACTCACGACATAGCCTGAATGCACTTTCAAGCCCCAAAGACCGAGTGTAGCAGGTCGCCTGAGCACCCGGTCGAGGTCACTCAATGGGCTCTATACTTCGGCCATGTCTCGCTCGGATCGCCCGGGCACGACACAGCTTGCCACCTCCCTCACCGGACCTCATCGGAGTACCTCATGCTTGCCAATCGATTGCAGGGTTCGCTCGACGCCATCACCTCGCTCAGGGGGCAAATAGACAGCATCACCGAGATGTCCGAGACGCTTATCGAGTGCCTCGCACGCGGCGGCACCATCTGGACGGCTGGAAACGGCGGGTCTGCGGCGCAGGCCCTTCACTTCTCTGAAGAACTTGTTGGTCGATATCGAAACAATCGCAGGGCATTGGCTTCAGCCATGCTCTCGGGTGACCCAACACTGCTCACGTGTACGGCCAACGACTATGGCTTTGATCAAGTGTTTGCCAGACCGCTGGAAGCACTTGCCTCCGCGGAGGATGCGATTCTAGTTCTCTCGACATCTGGCCACAGCACAAACATCGTGCTCGCTCTTCAAGCTGCAAAAAAACTCGGCTGCATAACTACTGGCCTCCTTGGCGGTAACGGCGGACCGTGCCAGCCACTGTGTGATCATGCCCTCGTCGTAGACGCTACCGACTCAGCATTCATTCAAGATGCCCACCAAGTTGTGATTCACTTGCTGTGCGAGGCCATTGAGCAGTGGGCCATGGCGACTGCGCCCAAAGAGGCCACCTCATGAAGTCTTCGCCCCCCGCCACGACATCAACCGCCGCCGCGAGCTGGCTTGGGCTCATACTCGTTCGCTTTCTTGTGCCGCTCTGGGTACTCGCTGGAGCCGCAGCCAAACTTCTGGAACGTTCTCCAAAACTACTCCCCGAGCACCTTCGCGGCGTACTGAGCGATATTGGTCTTGATCTTCACGTTGCGCTGGCCATCTTCTTGGCAATTGAGTTCGCAGCCATTGCAGTGATGGTGCTCATTCCACGGTTCGCAAGAATCACAGCGATTTTCATGCTTCTCGCGTTCTGCCTTGTACTGTTGTATGAGATCTTTAATGGCAACGTGACGAGTTGTGGATGCCTCGGCAGTGTGTCGCCGCCGCCGTGGCTGATGCTCACAGTTGACTTCACACTTCTCGTCTTGGTTGCAGCGTTGCCCATTCGCCCCCTTCGCTTGGCGGCAGATCGTGTTGTCTGGGGATTGGCAAGCCTGTTTGCCGCAGCCCTTGGCGTGTTCTCATTCGTGTGGGTACTAGGCGGCGCCACAGGTGTACAGGTCGTCGTACGTCAGACGACAACCAATACTACTTCGCCCGAGACATCACACACGGTGCAGCTGCCTGCGTATTACTCCATCGATACCGCCGACTGGCCAGGCCAACGTGCTCGTGACATTGATTTGCTCACCTGGATACCGAATCTCCCTGAGTCAATTGACAATGGGAAGCAGTACATCATCTTGTACAGCCGTACCTGCGAGCATTGTTACGAGCTTCTGCTTGAACACTTCTCCTACGACCCACCTGCGCCGACAACACTCGTGGCCATTCCCGAGATGGCCAATGGATTTCTGGATAATGACCAAATTGAGAACCCCTGCCTTGACTGTCTAGAACTCGAATTGCCAGTTGGCGTTGACTGGCTCATTACGCCACCCGTTGTCATTGCCATTGAGAACGGCATCATCACCTGCGCTCAGGAAGGCGAAGACGCCATGATGCCCCAGTGCCTTCCGTGGCACGGATACTGAACCACCCTCACAAACCCCAAGGAAGACTCATGTCCGAACAACTCGAGGCCGTACTCGCCCATCTTGATGCTACGCACGACGCTCAAATAGAGCGGCTCTGTGACTTGCTTCGCATCGCGAGCGTAAGCACCGACCCAGCCCACACCGACGATGTCCGCAAGGCGGCAGAGTGTTGCTGCGGGTATCTGAATGCTGGTGGGTTTACCGCCACTGTGCGTGATACCACCGGGCACCCCATGGTCGTGGGCCATGTCGATGGACCAGCTGACGCTCCGCACATCCTGTACTACGGGCACTACGACGTGCAACCACCAGATCCGATCGATCTCTGGGACACGGCCCCATTCGAGCCAACGATTGTCGATGGAAAGAACGGCCCGAAGATCGTAGCCCGCGGCGCGAGTGATGACAAAGGTCAGCTGATGATGTTTGTCGAGGCGCTTCGCGCCTGGAACGAGGTCGGCGGCGGTATTCCTGTTCGCGCAACGATACTACTGGAAGGTGAAGAAGAAAGTGGCAGCCCAAGCCTCGACCCATTCCTTGAAGCCAATGCAGATGAACTGCGACCCGATGTATGCATCGTTTCAGATACTGGAATGTGGGACACAAACACGCCAGCGATTACCACGATGCTCCGTGGCATGGTCTACCTCGAAGCAACCTTGCATGGCCCGTCACACGATCTGCACTCGGGCATGTGCGGCGGCGCGGTTGTGAACCCCATCAACGCACTCTGCAGGATTCTTGGCGATCTTCATGATGAGAACGGGCGCATCGCCATCAGTGGTTTCTACGACGGCATCATTGACCCGTCCGAAGCACAGCACGCACAGTGGATCGAACTCGGATTCGACGAGGCAGCCTTCCTTGCCGAGGTTGGACTTCCCGAATCAACCGGCGAAGTTGGTCGCAGCGTGCTGGAGCGAATCTGGTGCAGACCTACGCTCGACGTCAACGGAATCTACGGGGGCTACACG
>CAVOCO010000093.1:0-5395 GCA_963694215.1 Phycisphaerae bacterium | reverse complement strand
TATGGTGACTCGCCTATTTCCGCTGTCCACATTCTGAATCTTCGAGAGTCCATGCAGAACGGCGGCGGCCCAGCCTGCCTCAGGCTTCGTGTCCCGCTGAGCGAAGCAGAACTCAATTCCGTCGCTCCTGGCGTCCTACTGACCGAGCAGCTCGCTGATCAACTTCGAGATTGGGTCAGGCAGTGGTATCCAGAGAATCTCCACCGCGAAGAACTGGCAGACCCCGCCCTGATGCGTTCCGTCCGTGACGCACTCCAAGCGTTGACCGATCTCCTGAAAATTGGCCCGGTTTATCCGTTTCAGATGTAGATTCCCTCAAACAAAGTAGCTCCAACCGCATATATGTGGTGAAGTGACCTCCCCCATGGCCCGAACTCAGGAAGAGGCGGACCATCACTTAGGAGCCCAAGCCATGTTTCTTTTAACTCTTCACAACGGCAGACGCGGCCTTTACTTGGGTCGCGAAAGCGAGAACTGCGTCTTCGTCAAACTGCATGGTGAACGGTATTGGTGGTGGGTTCCACGTGGCATGGTCGCTCGAACTCTCGAACTGCCAGTGCCGGGCATTAAGGCTGCCTAAATCGAGTAATTCAACAGTTGATTGGCAGTAGACTCTTCCGACCGCCCGACAAGGGAAGTGGTCATTGGAGGAGTCTATTTCTATGCGTTGTATTGCCCCCCTAGCAGCTTTAGTGACCACTTCGGTGATCGCTGGACCAATCGACGACCCAGCCCAGCGGCCAAATGGCCCATTTTCGCATCAACACCGATGCCACGCATTGGTTGGTGCGGATGTCGTCACCGCTCCCGGCGAGCGTCTCGAAGACGCCACGATCATCCTTCGCGATGGTCGAATCGAGTCAGTTGGCGTCGATGTGGCCATTCCCGCTGACGCCCGGCTGTGGCCCATGGAAGACCACGTCATTTACGCCGGCTTCATAGAGCCTGCCGCCACGACCTCGATTGAGTCGCCAACATCTGGCGTGGGGAGTCACTGGAATGACTCCATCCATCCCCAACTCAACCTTGGCAATCACACTGGCATTGGATCACTTTCTAATACTGCCACGCAATCACTTCGCGACGCGGGATACTGTGTGGCGGCTGTCTATGCAGACACCGGTATTCTTCGTGGAACGGGGCATATCACGACGCTGCCTGAATCGACAACAACAACCCAGTCCTATGGCGCGACGCCGGGCATGACCGCCGCCTTTGAACGTGGCGGCTGGGGAGGCAGCGGGCCAGGCTCACTCATGGGCTCAATTGCCCTCATGCGGCAAACTATCAGTGATGCGGCGTGGTACGCAGCTGCCCACGCTGCCGCAGACCGCAATCAACTCGAGTCCCCGATCCGCCGCGATGATCTTGCCTCGCTCCACGGCGTGGTTGAAGGAACCCAAACGCTGCTGATTGACGTACGCGACGAAAAGGAAGCCATGCGAGCCGGCGCCCTTGCGAAAGAACTCGGGCTCACCCTAGCACTGATCGGATCAGGCACTGAGTTCAAGGACATTCCAGGGATTGCCTCGCTCAACTGCCCGATCATCGTGCCGGTGAAGTACCCCAAGCGGCCAACACTCGACTCAATTGATGCCGCCATGCGGGTGCCTCTTTACGCCTTGCAGGCGTGGGAGCAAGCCCCCACAAACTTGCGCAGGCTCCGAGAAGCCGGCGTCACCACATGTGTCAGCACCCAAGACCTGAGCAATCCTGTTGATGTCCACGACGCGCTCGCAAAGGCAATCAAAGCCGGACTTGACGAGAACGTAGCACTCGAACAACTCACAACGGCCCCGGCTGCCATGCTCAACATCGAACAGCACGCTGGCCGAATTGCGCCGGGCCTTGCCGCTCACCTTGTGGTCTGTGATGGCGACCTCTTCGATGACGACACCACGATTACAGAAACGTGGGTATCTGGTCACCGCCATGATCACGAACAAGAACCAATGACCACACTGGTAGGAAGTGGAACAATCACGATCGGCGACATGACCGCCGACGCGACGCTCGATACGACAAAAAAGAAGCTCACGATCACACTGCCGGACGACACCAAAGCAAAGATCAAGAAGGTGTCCATGACTGGGCACCGTCTTACCGCCGCCGTGGACGGACGACTACTCGGTCATGAGCAATGGCTCCGACTCGCCGGCGTCGTCCGTGGCGACACAGTCATTGGGCGGGTCGTACAACCCGATGGACGCACGCTCCCAATGCTGCTCACGATTAGCGGGCCTTCTGATGAAGTAGATGACTCGTCCGTAGATGAAACTGCTGTCAAAGAAGACCTTGACGAGGAGACCGACACCCTTGCTGGCTCTTGGATGGGCTCGATTCAACTCGGCTCCGAGTTTGAAGCCCCCATTGAGATCATCATCACACAGGATGACGACGCAATCTCCGGCACACTCATGATGATGGGACAAGAAATGCCACTTGGCCCGGGCACATGGGATGCAGAATCTGGTTCGCTGGCATTCATTGGGAGTGATCCAGCCAGCGGCAGCGATTTCAGCGTAAAGGGCCACATTGACGGCAACTCTATCGACGGCACGGCCATCAGCCCAATGGGCGAGGCCACATTCTCTGCAACACACTTGGCGGAGACAACTGGCGAAGATGCGTCTGAGCCTGAAGTGCGATGGACTGGGATACCAGAGGACATCGCCTATCCACTTGGTGCACGCGGCCGCGTCCACGCGGTCACGCCAGACAATGTCCGCTTTGAACACGCCACACTGTGGACTGCGAGCGATGCAGGCATCATTAAAGATGGTTGCCTTATTGTCCAAGACGGACGCATTGTGTACGCCGGCCACACAGAAGCCGCGCCTCAATCAGATGGGCGAGTCATTGATGCAACTGGGCTGCATATCACGCCCGGTTTGATCGACTGCCACAGCCACACCGGCATCGACGGGGGCGTTAATGAATTCAATCAAGCCTGCACAGCGGAAGTCGGCATTGGCGACGTCGTGTCTGGTGATGACATCAATTGGTATCGCCAACTTGCTGGTGGACTGACCGGCGCGAATCAACTGCACGGTTCGGCCAACCCAATCGGCGGGCGGAACAGCGTTGTCAAAATTCGCTGGGGCCAGCCTGCTCGTGATTTTCGGAATCAACACGCGCCGGGCGGCATCAAGTTTGCGCTCGGAGAAAATGTAAAGCGAAGCAGCGGCCGATACCCAGATACTCGCATGGGCGTCGAGGCATTTATTCGCGACCGACTCGCCGAGGCGCAAGCTTACGCCGCTCGCTTGGATCGGTGGCACGCATTGACGCCCGATGAGCAAGCCAAAAAGATTGCGCCCCGCCGCGATTACGAACTCGACACGCTTGCCGAGATTCTTGCGGGGGAGCGGCTCATTCACTGCCACTCGTACCGCCAAGATGAAATCCTTGCCCTGCTTCGAACATGTGAAGATTTTGGCATCACGATTGGCACTCTGCAGCACATCCTTGAGGGCTACAAGGTGGCCGATGACATCGCAGCGCACGGATGCGGAGCAAGTTCCTTTAGCGACTGGTGGGCCTACAAAGTCGAAGTCATGGATGCGATTCCTTGGAACGGCGCCATCATGCATGACCAAGGCGTTGTCGTGTCCTTCAACTCAGACGACAGCGAACTGGCAACTCGCATGAATGACGAAGCAGCCAAAGCCGTTCGCTTCGGTGGGCTGCCTCCTGAAGAAGCAATCAAGTTCGTCACACTCAACCCCGCCATTCAGCTTCACATTGACGACCGCACCGGATCACTCGAAGCGGGGAAGGATGCAGACTTCGCCGTATGGAATCGCGACCCACTTGATTCCTACAGTCTCTGCATGCAAACCTGGATCGATGGCGCCCGGTTCTACGACCGAGATGAAGATGCGTCGCTCGCCAAGCGAGACGCTCAAGAACGAACACGCCTTGTCACTTTGGTTCTTCATGAGAGCCTTGGTGCTCCACCAGAACTTGCTAAGGCCGATGAGGACAAAGACGAAGACGTTGATGCCCCGAAACCTGCTTGGGCCATGAACCCATACGAAGCTATCGATGATCACCGCGGTTGTTGCGGTGTCCCAACCGGACATGTCCACACGGAGTCCCACAAATGATTCTTCGCACTGCACTCACCTCTGCCCTGCTTGCAAGTTCAGCAGCGGTTGGCCAATCACGCCAGATCCCCGCATCTGCTTCAAGTGGACCTGTGTTACTGGTCAACGGGACGATTCATCCCGTAACCGCCGAACCACTCGAGGATGGATGGATGGCCTTCGAGGACGGCCGGATCACGCTTGTTGGTCGTGGCGACCGGCCATCCATTGATCACGCAACCATCATTGACCTGAATGGGCGACACGTGTATCCGGGCCTCGTTGCAGCGGACTCGATTCTGGGGTTGACCGAGACAGAAGCAACCGACGTCACCCATGACTACAACGAACAAGGATCATTCACGCCAGAATCTCGCGCGGTCGTAGCACTGAACCCGGCGAGCGATCTTATTCCAGTCACCCGCGCCGCTGGCGTCCTGACTGCACTGGTGGTTCCAGAAGGCGGCCAACTTCCTGGGCAAGCCGCTGTGATCCGTCTTGATGGCTGGGACTGGGAAGATCTCGCCATCACTCCCTCTGCTGCAATGGTCATTGAGTGGCCTTCAATGGATCGCCCAGCATTCGGATCGAGAAGCAGTGACAACAAGTCGGCGATCAAAAAAATCAATGCGCTCAATAGTTATCTCGATGAAGCGGAGGCCTACCTTGCTGCGGTCGATGCAAACCCCACGTTGACGCGGGACAGCCGAGCCGAATCACTTCGCATGGCAATGGCCGGCGAACAACCTGTGCTCATCAAGGCCTCGACCGCTGGGCAAATCGCAACGGCTGTCGCCTGGGCAAAGGAGCGAGGGCTTGACCCCATCATTCTGGGCGGCGAAGAAGCCGACGAAGTGGCTGCGTTGCTCGTCGAGCACGATGTGCCCGTCATTGTTCGCGGGGTTCACCGATTTCCGGCAAGTCGATCTCGCAACCCTGCCGAGCCCCATTCGCTGCCAGCTCGCCTGCGTGACAAAGGCGTTCACTTCTGCATCGCGTCGCGAGACCGACCTGCGCATCTCCGTAACCTCCCGCACCACGCCGCAACCGCTGTGGCCAACGGGCTGACCCCAGAAGAAGGCCTTCGAGCCATTACGATTGACGCCGCAACTATTATTGGCGTTGGCGACACGCTGGGCAGCCTCGAGCCAGGGAAGGCGGCCACGTTCATTGTCACGACCGGCGACCCCCTCCAACTGCGTACCGAAGTGGAGCACGCCTGGATCAACGGGCGACCAATTGATCTCAGTAGCAGACACACCCAACTTCGCGATAAATACCTTCGTAAATACTCCGATGGCTGATAT
>CAVOCO010000092.1:0-5395 GCA_963694215.1 Phycisphaerae bacterium | reverse complement strand
GTCAGGTCCATCTGCGACGAACTTGCTGCAATGAGCAAGCCAGTCAAGAGCTCGACAGAAATCGCACAGGTTGGCACCTGCGCTGCAAATCAAGATGCCACGATCGGTCGCATCATTGCCGAGGCAATGGACAAGGTTGGCAAGGACGGCGTGATTACGGTCGAAGAAGGCTCGAGCCTTGACACCACCGTCGAACTTGTGGAAGGCATGCAGTTCGACAAGGGATGGCTCAGCCCCCACTTTGTCACTGACACCGCCACCATGGAAGCGACGCTCGAAGACTGCTACGTCCTTATCCACGAGAAGAAACTCTCAGCCGCGAAGGACCTGCTGCCAATCCTTGGCAAGGTTGCCGAGTCGGGCAAGAGCCTCTTGATCATCGCCGAAGACCTCGACGGGGAAGCACTCGCAACGCTCGTCGTCAACCGGCTCCGCGGCGTACTCAAGGTGGCAGCAGTCAAGGCTCCAGGCTTTGGCGATCGCCGCAAGGCGATGTTGCAAGACATTGCCACGCTCACCGGCGGCACCGCAGTCATGGAAGAACTCGGCATCGATCTTGAAACGCTCAGCATCAAGGATCTCGGCCGAGCCAAGAAGGTCACAATCGACAAGGACAACACGACACTGATTCAGGGCGCCGGCAAGCGAGCCGACATCACTGGTCGAATCGATCAGATTCGCGCTCAGGTCGAGCAATCTTCGTCCGACTATGACCGCGAGAAGCTCCAGGAACGACTGGCCAAACTTGCAGGCGGCGTTGCTCAAATCAACGTCGGCGCAGCAACTGAGGTTGAAATGGGCGAGAAGAAAGCACGTGTTGAGGACGCCTTGCACGCCTGCCGCGCTGCGGTCGAAGAGGGCATTCTGCCCGGTGGCGGCACTGCCGTCATGCGAGCTCGTGCCGCCCTCGATGGAGCCCGCAAGAAGGCTCGAGGCGACGAGAAGCTTGGTGTTGACATCATTCACCGTGCCCTCACTGCCCCACTTCGCCAGATTGCTGAAAACTGCGGCATGGAAGGCGTCATTGTGGCTCAGAAGGTTGAAGACTCGGACGATTCATCGTTCGGGTTCAACGCCCTGACCCGCGAGTATGGCGACCTGCTTGCAGCTGGCGTCATCGTGCCGACCAAGGTCGAACGCGTCGCCCTTGAGAACGCAGCATCCATCTCCGGCCTGCTTCTCACCACGGACTGCGCCATCACTGACGCAAAGAAGGATAAGCCAGAAGCGGCTGCACCTGACATGTATTGACCACGGCCTTTGGCTGTGATGAGCGTCGGGAGTGAGGACTCAGAAGTCGAGAGACGACTGCGACCTTGCTCCCGGCTCTCGTTTTACGTGTGGCCAGCTCGTCGCCATGCACCATATTCCGACTACAGTGCAGCGGATGTCTTCAGATCAGAAACAACCATCACGCGGTCGTGGTCGGCGAAGCCGGCGAGACCGACATCATCGCGATTCCCACTCCGACTCAGAACCGCTGAGTGCTATTCCCACGCACGCAAATGTGCCGAGCGAGGCCGCAACACTTATCGAGCACCAGGACGCCCTTGGTGAAGTTGTCGATCATCTCGCCGCCGCAGATATCGTTACCTACGACACCGAGTTCATCGGAGAAGACACCTATTACCCACAGCTGTGCCTTGTTCAAGTTGGCACCAAAGATCGCGTTTTCCTTGTTGATCCGTTTGCTGTTGAGGATCTCTGCCCGCTCTTCGATGTGCTCGCCTCGCCAGATCGCATAATGCTCGTCCATGCCGGGGATCAAGATCTCAAGATTATGGCCCGACTTCTTGGTCGGCCTGCCCTCTCTGTAGTCGACACCCAAATTCTCGGCGGGCTCGCTGGATTGCCATGGCCGTGCTCGCTCACCAAGTCTATTCAATGCGCGATTGATGCCCCGCTACCTCCCGGAATGACCTTTACGGCATGGGATGCGCGACCGCTGTCAATCCGGCAACTTCGATACGCCGCTGACGACGTGCGCTACCTCCCGGTTCTCCATGATTTCTTGATGGCTCGAATCAAACACCGCAAACACGAACATTGGGCTGAGGCAGCCTGCGCCGTATTTGATGACCCCGACTACTACCGCACTGATCTCTCGAACCAACAACGAAAGATCGAGGGAACACGCCGCTTCAAACCGGTGGAGCGTCGTATTCTAAAACAACTCGTTGAGACGCGAGATGCGGTCGCGCAGCTCGAAAATCTCCCCCCGCGAGCGACTGTGCCTGACAACGTCCTCCTCGCTATCACACGCGATCTCCCGAACTCAAATGACGCCATTGCGAATATCAAGGGAATGCCACGCTCTATTGCGCAAAGACATGGCGATCGCCTCCGCGATGCCATCGAAACGGGCGTGAACGAAGAGGAAGCTCCGCAGCCTCGCAGGATGAAGGAAGAGTTGCCAATCGATAAAGTTGCAGTTGATGGACTCTGGCATGCGTTCTCAGCAGCCGCCATCGGCGCCGGCGTCTCACCAAGCCTTGCCATTTCCAGGGCCGAGCTGGCACACTGGTATCTCGGCGACCAAGCCACTATGCCAGGAAAAGCACAGTGGCAACGAGATATCGTGACTGATCTCATTGAGCCGCTGCTCTCGGGCGAGCGTACACTGAACCTCGCATGGCGTGAGAACATGCTGCACAATGCGTGTGAAACGCAACAGGCCAAGGACTGCAGTCAATCATCATGAGTAGAGAGCGGATTGTTACACCCAACGAACACTCCACCGACTCCACAGATCCTGCGCCCGGCGCCGCGCCGCGCCCACGAACGCTTGAGCAATTCGTTGGACAACCACAACTTCGAGAGAGACTCTCAATCGCACTCTCAGCCGCCAAGGCACGCGGCGACTCAATGGAACACGTGCTCCTGCACGGGCCGCCCGGTCTTGGAAAAACTACAATTGCGCACATCGTGGCTGAAGAGATGGGCACCACAGCATTTGTCACATCCGGACCAGCGCTTACCAAAGGTGCTGATCTCGTCGGAACACTGACGCGAATGCAACCAGGCGATGTGCTATTCATCGATGAGATCCACCGGCTTCCCGCTGCCGTCGAGGAGTACATCTATCCCGCGATGGAAGACTTCAAGATTGATTTTACGCTCGATGGCGGCATGCACGCGCGGGTCGTGACGTATCAACTCAAGCCATTCACACTCATTGGCGCCACAACTCGGGCCGGGCTCCTGACTGCTGCGCTGCGAAGCAGGTTCGGCATCGCGCACCGACTTGATTACTACGAACCGAACGATTTGACACTGATCTTAGAACGAGCCGCCGCCCGCATGGGCATTGATCTTGGCGAAGACGCGGCCCGGGTGCTCATGGCCAAGCGAAGCCGGGGCACACCCCGAATCTGTCTGCGCCTGCTCCGCCGTGTCCGAGACTTTGCCCAGGTTCGAGGTGACGGGAATATCACAGCCGATGTGGCCACTGAGGCCCTTCGACTTGAAGGCGTTGATGATCTGGGGCTCGACACGCTTGACCGGGCCTATCTGAGGGTGCTTGCAGATACCTATGAAGGTGGTCCGGCAGGCCTTGAGGCCATTGCGGCCACCCTTGGCGAAGACGCCGGCACGCTTGAAGATGTCGTAGAGCCCTATTTACTGCAGATTGGTCTGCTTGCTCGAACAAGGCAAGGCCGGCAACTCACAGCAGCTGGCGCAAGCCTCGCAGAGGCTCCTCGGCGTGATCAAGGACTATTTGAGTAGCCAGGCTCACCCCAGAATAATGAAGTTTTTCTCGCAGTTTTGGCCGCAGCAGTTGACACGAGCCACAACGCCCGGCATTCTGTATGTGGCCAGTTTCGTCCATTAGGGCGAAGACATACAACGAGATGGGTGCTGGTCGCACGTCTTTTCGCCCATCCAACTACAGGTCCGAACCATTTGGATCTGAACGAGTCACGCGTGGGGCGGGGCTGGGTCACTGGACAGCATTTGCGTCTAGTAGGACCAAATTGTGCCACAGCGGCAATATTGCCGGTATGGTGGTTTGACTCATTCGGATATAACTGGACACGGTCCAAACCGCCCGATCGATAGTCGATCGGTGTCAGTGCAGAAAAGGTACCTCACTCATGAAAACACGTAAGCGAACCGGTTTCACGCTGGTCGAGCTGATGGTGGTCGTCGCGATCATCGGCTTGCTGATCGGCCTAATTCTTCCGGCGGTGGCATCAGCTCGGGCCTCAGCTCAGTTGAACACCTCCAAAATGAATGCCAAGGGAATCCATACCGGTGCAATCTCGTACGAGAGCAAGTACGGCAAGATGTGGACAGGTGTGCCCGACAATCTTTCTGAATACGACTTCAATACCATGCAGGCGAACGGCGCGCCGAGCCCGGCATTCGCAATGGGCGTTACCGCCGCTCAGGCGTTGAACAGATGGATTGGGAACACTGCCGCCAATGGCTATCTCGATCAAAGCGTCGGCACGAACTGGGGCGAAGGCGGCGAGAACTTTAGCTTCTCTTGGGGCGGTTCCGGTTGCATAGAGATGATCATCCCCTACTGCTGGCACGCTGGGGATCCGAATAACCCGGGAGTAGATGTCAAGACCGCGACTGAAGATGTTGCGAACCGCAACATTGGCACGTGGCGATTCCCTAACACCTACCAGCTTTCTCGTGAGCTGGGCGGCCCTTCGGCCGGGATTTACTATGCTCCGAAGGACACCGCAATGACGGACATTCTCCGGAAGAACGGGTGCTTTGATAGCAGCATTGATATGTGCGATGTCGCGGAAGACATCAATTGGGCCGGCAACCCCGGCACCCTCGGCGTCGGCGGCGATGGCAAACTCGGAGGCCTTCCATCCTCGTACTGTTTGTCCCCAGCGAACATGATGTCACCAAAGGTCTTCGGCCAGAACGGCTTCAGAGATCCCATGACGTTTGCTGGTGGCTTCCGTCATAACAACTCGAGCATGGCCAAGTATTCCAGCCTAAAAACGTTCCTCTGCGAGCACCACATGCTCCAGAACAACGCATGGGAATGTGCACCTCCACCCACCTTCGCTGGCACCGCGATGGATCCGCTCGACCCAGACGGCTTCCATTACAACGGCTGCTCGCCATACCTGTTTAATGCTCACTATGACTCAGAGCCTGTCACCACTTATATGGATGGCTCCACCGGCATCTTGTCGATGCACAAGGTCAAACAGGACGATATACAGACCCAGGGTGGTCTGTGGAGCCGCACCACCCCCAACGGAAGTGAGGCCTACTTCATGGATAATGGTCGATGGCTAACAGGAGACGGTAACGGGCAGTCCGCAACCGGGGGTGCTCATACCCACACGCTCAATGGCATTTTTGGCCGAGACCACCTCGGCGGTTGACTACCCACTTGATCTGATCTGACCTTTCCCGAACC
>CAVOCO010000091.1:0-5423 GCA_963694215.1 Phycisphaerae bacterium | reverse complement strand
AGGGCTTCGAACAACGGGTCGATCTTTGCCCCTGGAATACCAAAAATATGCGTGACCCCGGCGGACTCCAAGCATTGCACTAAGAGTTCAGCTCCATTGGGCCCTTCAAAATCTTTGTGAAACACAACCTTGCTCCTTCCAGAGTATTGTGTGAATGATCATAGGAGAGGTCGAATGACCATCGCACAAGGCGTCATGATAGAGCCTGAAATTATGGCTAATATTGGATGGCTCATCATGCGGGTCGGCATTGCTTGGCTCTTTTTGTGGCCGCTTCCGGGATTACTCCGAAACTGGCATGCGACAGTCAAGACAACAGCGCTGGTCTACCCCTTTCCAACGCTTGCCACAGCTGCCGGACTCGTAGTCATGTTGTGTGGTTCCATTTCAGTTGGATGTGGCATCTATGGACGAATCGGCGGAGCCGCACTTGCCCTGTATTGCATTGGTGGAGCATTCGTACACATGGCGTTATCGCGACAACCAGCATCACTCATTCAGGGCCTTGGCCTCGATGGAAATGCAGCTGATGTCGCCAACATGGCAGCTGAGATTGGCGCTGTGGGTAACGTCACCAGCGCATGGAAAAATTGGACCATCGCCGGGGCGTGTAGCTTCATTGCACTTGCGGGAACAGGTCCCCTGAGCATCATTCAAATTCAGCCACTTACTTTCTCAGGAGCAATCCAATGAGCGACACCAGATACGACCACGGCATGAATGTGATCCGAGAACACTTTGGCGATCAGGGCGAAGCGTTGATTGCAAAGGTCAGAAGTGTGAGCGAAGACTTTGCTCGCTTCAACGTTGAATTTCCATTCGGCGATCTGTATTCGCGGCCGGGCCTTGACCAAAAAAGTCGTGAACTCTGCGCCATTGCTGGCCTCGTGTGCCTTGGATCAGCCTTGCCTCAGCTCAAAATCCACGTTAAAGGCGCCCTCAGCTGCGGTGCTACGCCCGAAGAAATACTTGAAGTCATCATCCAAATGATCGCCTATGCCGGCTTCCCAGCAGCCACCAATGCCCTCCTCGCTGCTGGAGAGGTACTACAGGCCGACTGATCAATGGGCGAACTGAACCGGCGGTTGGTTTGGGTACCCGAAGTTCTGGGGGGTCAGCCTTCGAGGGCGGCGACACCGGAGACGATCTCGGTGAGTTCGGTGGTGATCATGCCTTGGCGTGCGCGGTTGTAGTTGCGAGCAAGGGTGCGGCCGAAATCCTTGGCGTTGTCTGTAGCGGCCTTCATGGCGATCATGCGCATGACGTGCTCACTGACGGCTGCTTCGATGAAGAGTTGATACAGCAGGGTCTTGACCGTCGTGGGCAAGAGTGTGTCGAGCAGCTCCGCGGCCGATGGCGTGAATTCATACACACTCTGGCGACCGAGCATCGCTGATTCTGTTTCTTCGCTGGACTCAGGCTGGCTTAGTGGAAGCAGTTGTGTGACCTCGGCGGTCTGGCGCGAGACGGTGTGGTACCGCATTGAGACAATCTTGATTGTGTCGTACTCGCCTGCGATGTAGCGGTCGAGATAACCCTGAGCAATGGCCTCAATGTCTTCATATTGTGGCGTGTCACCGATACCGTGGGCCCGGGAGACTTCTACGCCCTGGAACTTAAAGAAGGCTGCGGCCTTCTTGCCAGCAGTCTCAATGACAACATCAGAAGACTCAATTGTCGCTTGACGGTGCTTGTTGCCAACCCGCAAAACATTCGCGTTGTAGGCGCCACATAAGCCGCGGTCAGAACAAATGACCAATAAGAGATCCTTGCCAGTCTTGTCGTTGGGACCGTCAATCAGTGGTGACTCGTAGTCGCTTGCGTTGGACGCAACCTGACGAACCATGTCGTCGATCATGGCAGCGTAAGGACGCGACCGCTGAGCGCGTTGACCAGCGGCGGTAAATTTCGCCGTGGCTATCATCTGCATCGTCTTAGTAATGCGTGCGATCGTCTTGACCGCACCCATCCGATTTTTGATTTCGCGGAGCTGTGCCATGAGCGCCGCATAATAGCAGCCAGCAGCTGCTGGTTGCCAAAAGTCGAGCGTAAGGGGTCGGAGATCCGAAGCTGGAGGCCAGGAGCAGGGAGCTGCGGATCGAAAGTCCTGCCCTGGGAACCGCGGGGCAACTTCAAGCCCTGGCTACCACACGCTCAATCGACCGTAAGACCGTCCCAGGCAAGGGCCATGCCTTCTGGCAGAGTGTCATCGACCTGGGCATGCTTGATTTGATGAGCCATGTGAATGAACCACGTGCGGCGGGCGGCGATGGAAAAGGCCTCCTTGATGGCATCGTCGATGCTCAGGTGTGTGGGGTGGTTTCGCTCACGGAGCATGTCGAGAAAGAGGGTCTCAAGGCCGACAAGCTGGGTACGCGCGTGCTTTGGAATCTCAGAAACATCTGTACACCACGCGAGTGGAAGAGGGCAGTTAGGGCCATTGTTGGCCTCGATACGAAACCCGAGGATGGGCAACTTGCCGTGCATAAATCGAATGGGCTCGATTCGCAGGCCGTAGAGCTCAACCGGCTCGCCTGGAGACAGGGTGTGGATGTCAACATCGGCGATAAACGAATCATTGACGTTCTCGTGCTTAGCAAAGATGTGTTTGTAGACCCGCTTGAGATGCTCAATCGTATGAGGCTCGGCCCAGATGTCGATCGGGGTCTGCTGATTGACATTGAAGCGGCGTACCTCGTCAAGACCAAAGGTGTGATCAACGTGATTGTGTGTAAAGAAGATGCCATCACACCGCGTTATGCCAGCGCGAAGCACTTGCTGACGGAGATCGGGTGAAGCGTCGATCAAGATGACGCGATCATCGCCGTTGGAATCGACCCAGCACACAGCTGCGCTGGTGCGAAGCCGCTGATCACGCGGATCGTCTGATGTACACGTGGGGCAGTCGCATCCGATAGTGGGCACGCCAGCAGACGTCCCGGACCCGAGCACAATGCACCGAACGTTGGTAATCATGATGGCACTACTGGATCGAAATGCAAGCAAGCGGCGGCAGCAGCGGCGGGGTCTTCGCTCCTGCAAATAGCGGTGCCGACTGCCATGCCTTTGGCGCCAGCCGCCGCAATATCCGAGGCGACAGCAGGGGTAATGCCGCCAATGGCAAGATGAGGAAGCGATCCAATGCGTGGTAGCGTTTCGGTAATACGGTCAAGACCTGCAGCAATGAGATCAGGCTTCGCCGGCGTGGCGTAGATTGGGCCGATCCCGATATAGTCAACTCCATCCTCGATCGCGGTGGTGGCTTCAGCGGCCCCATGCGTACTGAGGCCGATGATCAATTTCCGGCCGCACTGCCTGCGAGCTTCAGCAATTGGGAGATCGTGTTGTCCAAGATGGACGCCATCCGCCCCAGCAGCAAGCGCAACATCGAGCCGGTCGTTGACAATGACCGGAACCCCGGCGAGCTGGCAGATGCCCATTACGGCGTTTGTCCGTTCGAGAAGCGACGCGGCGTCCATGTGTTTCTCGCGAACTTGAACGCAGTCGATACCACCCTCGATTGCCGCCCTCAGCACGTCCTGCCACGCAAGTGTGCATGTGGATTCAGTCAGAAGCAGACACAGTTTCCACTGGATCGCTCCACCACCCACACGACGTTCCACCCAAGCCCCAAGATCATAGAGCCGGTACCGCAGCGCCTCGAGTCCGGTCGCGGCGACCGGATGATCGAGCTTGGCGACTTCTTCAAGGCTCCGTAGAGCCTCAGCAGCGCGACGGGTTGCCGCGGCAGCAACATCGGTGAGAGTACCGCGGGCCTGTTCAGATGCTGTGTTGATATGCGTGCCGACATCGCCAGCTGTGTCACG
Source organism: Phycisphaerae bacterium (assembly GCA_963694215.1). Lineage (GTDB taxonomy): Bacteria > Planctomycetota > Phycisphaerae > Phycisphaerales > SM1A02 > UBA12567. The sequence goes on along the minus strand of CAVOCO010000091.1, from coordinate 1,596 downwards.
AGACCAGATCGTCTGATCACTCGGCCAAATTGAATTGGCAAGGCCACGAAGGTCATGGCGAAGATGCTTCAGTTCGGCGCTGGTCTTGGCATCATCAAGGATGAACCGCGCGATGTCTTCAAGTGTGCGAATGCCCTCGCCTGCGCGATTGAGAGCAGCATCAATAAGGCGATTGAGAGTCATAGAAACATCATTATACGACAGCACCTTGCCTACTTCGCGGCAGCTCCCACCACAGGGAGAGAACCAGTCTGCGTGTTGTGGCGTACTTCCCCGCACGCTCCTCCGCCAATTCCGACCTTCTACCTGGCGACTCCGAGGCGGAGAAGCTGCCGAAATTGCTGAAATCAATGCCTCCAACCCGATGCCCTGATCCATGTATCGCACTATTCGTACCGGATCTCCTCGCCGCAGCGTCATTGTTGCTGGCATCACCTCCACTGCCAAACGATTGCCAGCTCCGCTCAAAACGCTTGACGCGCAGTGTGATGGGGGTCTTGAAGCCGCGCGCGTGCGGCCCGGATTCTCTGGAGAAGCAGGACAACTCGCTATCGGCAGTGACTCAGCCATCTTGATCGGCCTTGGCGAGGATCACGCGACGCCGCAATCGCTGCGGGGAGCCGGCGCCAAACTGGTGGCAGCCCTGCACACTATGAATGCTTCGGCGGCTCAGATTGAGATCACAAAGAATCTCGCGGGGCCACTCGCCAAAAAGATTGCTGTGGCTGCCCAGGCCATTGCCGAGGGCATAGTGCTTGCCAACTGGCGGCAGGAGTCATGGCGAGGAACCGCCGCTCGTGGGGATGTCGCATCAGGAACACTGGTGCTCACAAGCAAAGACAGTGCCGCCCGAGGTGGGCTTCGCCGCGGTTGCATTCTGGCTGATGGTGCCAACGAAGCTCGGCGGCTCGGGTCGACGCCTCCGAATATCGCCAACCCAGCCTGGATTGCCAAGCAAGCCCGCAGCATGGCCAAGCGGCACGGTCTCTCGTGCAGCGTGATCTCTGCTGCCAAAGCCAAGGATCTCGGCATGGGCGGCCTGACGGCCGTTGGTATGGGTTCTTCAAGTCCGCCGTGTCTGATTCACCTGAAATGGAAACCCAAGTCGGTCAAGAGCAGTGAGCGGATTGCCTTCGTTGGAAAGACGGTGACCTATGACACAGGCGGATACTCGCTCAAGATCTCCAATAGCATGAAGGGCATGAAGTACGACATGTGCGGCGGAGCAGCCGTGCTTGGCGCCATGCAAGCTATTGCAACACTGAAACTGCCCATCGAAGTACATGCGGTCCTTCCCGCCGCTGAGAATATGGTGTCTGAACGGTCATATAGACCAGACGACATCATTGAGATGTACAACGGCGTCACGGTTGAAGTCACCAATACCGATGCAGAGGGGCGACTGGTGCTTGCTGATGCGCTCGCCTGGACATGTAAAAAAATCAAGCCGACGCAGGTCATTGATATTGCCACCTTGACCGGCGGTGTAGTCGTTGCTCTGGGCGAATGGTGCAGTGGCCTATGGTGCAAAGACGCTCCGCTTCGCAGATCCATTCAAGATGCCGGTGATGCCTGCGGCGAGCAGGTCTGGCGAAT
>CAVOCO010000090.1:0-5490 GCA_963694215.1 Phycisphaerae bacterium | reverse complement strand
GGCCATGTTTGAGTCGTTTCTGGACCGAGCAATTGCAGATGGAATCGAAATCGTCCCGCTTCACGCATTGATACCAACCGAAGTGGAGCGCGGACAACTTGTAAAAGGCAGTGTGGATGGTCGCGAGGGATGGGTCGCGGTCCGAGCAGAGACAACATCATGAGCTTACAACACCCTTCATTGGAATCTCGCAGAAGCTTCTTCCGCCTGGCACTGCTCGTCTTGGGGATTGTGTTTGTCGGTGTGTACCTTCTGCCACTGGGAGTGCGACCACTCGTTGTCCCAGACGAGGCACGGTATGGCGTCATCCCTGCCGAGATGATTGAGACCGGTGACTGGATCGTGCCGCATCTTGTTGGCATTCGATACTTCGAGAAACCAGCGCTCGGGTATTGGATGACGGCGGTGTCATTTCTTGGTTTTGGTGAGAATGCATTCTCACTTCGCTTGCCATCAGCCATGATGTCCGGATTTTCAATCGTACTGTTGATGCTCTTTGTGCGCCGGTGGACGAGTCGTTGGGATTTAGCTGCGCTATCTGGATTGGTATTGGCAACGTGCTTAGAGCCAGCCATTCTAGGAACAACCGCAGTGCTCGATGCGCCGTTCTCGGCCACCGTGACCGCAACGATTGTGTGTTTCTACTTCGGGTGGCGATCTGTTGGATCTGCACGGTTTGGCTGGTTGGTTGCTGCAGGTGTGGCGTGTGGCGCAGCATTTTTAATCAAGGGATTCTTGGCGATGGCGCTTCCTGCCATGGTGCTCGCGCCGTGGCTGATGTGGCAGGGTCGTTGGCGGGATATGTTTGTCCTGCCATGGGTGCCAGCAGTGGCTGCGATCTTGACCGCCTTGCCGTGGTCACTTGCAGTGCACTGGCAATCGGCTGAATACTGGGACTACTTCTTCTGGATTGAACATGTGCACCGGTTTACGGGCGGCTCCGAGGCGCAGCATCCTGAGCCGTGGTGGTTCTTTGTGCCAATCATCTTCACCGGGCTGATTCCTTGGGTGTTTGCGGCACCCCTTGCATTGGCGGGTCTCCTGCGCCGTGGGTTCGGATCACCAGAAAGCCGTCTGCTTGTGTGTTGGCTGTTGATTCCACTGGCATTCTTTTCTGTCTCGTCTGGAAAACTTCCAACGTACATACTGCCGTGTTTCCCAGCAGCAGCTGCGATGATTGCAGTTGGACTTGTTGAACGGTTCAATTATGTAGGTCCAAAGCGAACGTTTGGATCATTGGTGCTCGGCGGTATTCTTATTCTGCTTGGGTTGGTTGCCGTTGTATCGACGCCGTTTATTCCAGTTGTTGCTCAAGATGGTGGTATATGGCAGGACGGCGGGGTGTGGCGACTTGCGATTGTTGGTATTGCACTTGTCTTTTGGGGGCTCGCTGACTGGGTCTCACAACGCACCGATGATGGGCGTGGTCGTGTACTCCTTGGTGGGGTTGGTACCGCGGCATTGTTTGCGGTCATTCCACTGATGATGCCGACTGGGTGGATGGAAATATCCAAGGCCCCGATTGCATGGATGCGGCCGTACACCAGCCTTGCTCAGCAGAGCACTGTGCTGGCTGGCCGAGATTTTGTGCACGCTGCCAAATGGGTATGGCCACGGTCGGACGTTCGACTCTTCGGTGATCCAGGGGAAATGAGATGGGGTGTTGAGAACTTTGCTGAACACGCGGAATCGCACGTCAGTGAACAAGAATTCGCTCAGGTAGTTCAGCAGGCGACAGTAGCGCACCCTGTTGTGCTTCTCTCAACATCTCCAGATCGCCGGCTCAAGTGGATTGCCGAAATGATTGATCGCGGCGAGGTGGCACAGCCCCAGATCGTGACCGACCGCGATGTCATATTGGCTGTGTGGCCGAAGTCTTCCCTGCCTGCTCGCGAGTAGTACGCCGCGATCAGATTGGAGACTCGTCATGCCAACAGTTCGCTTTTATAGGCGCAGCATCACAATTGAATTTTTCGATCTGATGACTGCGGTTGATCTTGGATCCAAATCAAAGGTGTCACGACATCGATTTTCGGATTCGCTGTTTCCATCTTTAGATCTCAAGGACGATCGGCTTTGCATCGCGCGTAGGCGAACAGGAACGCAGTAAGTGGAAGCAATCGCCTCTTGACTTACCCGTCCCGACTTGCGCGTTCTTCTTTGATCTTCATCTTGATATGCCAGAAATACTGGGCTTTGAATCGAGCTATGCCGAATCCGGCTTTTCCATCAAGGAACCCACGTTTCACGATGAGTGAGACGAGGTAGTAGGCCAGAGGGAACCAACACTTTTCAATCTTGCTGTATTTGGAGTGTTGGCGTGGCGTCAAGGATTGCCATGCTGGGCCGCCCTTTGGGCCCATTGCGAGATAACGCTTGGCTTCCCAAGATGAGTATTCGTTGTGCTTCTCGATGTATGACTCAAGACCCCGGCGATCGTCATGATCGATCGGTGAGTGAATGGTGCCAATCTCTCCGTCAAGCAGAGGATGTTCATGGATTTCCATATCCAAGTGGCTCCACCTATTTTCATCGATCTTCTCGTACCGTCCAGAGTCTGTGCGAAAGAGAGCAAGTTTGGCAAAGGGGTCACCGTGTCGGAGAAATTGCCCCATGAACCAGTTGTGGAATGTGAGCCAGTAGCCAATACATTCTCCTGACCGCACCTTGGTATGTACCTCTGTGCAGAATTCATCGGTGATGATCTCATCGGCATCGAGAAAGAGAACCCAATCGGTAGTCAGCGTGTGGTTATCAAGAAACCAGTTGCGCTTCTTTGGAAACTGACCATTCCATATGAACTGCACGACTTCGGCGCCATGTGCTTCGGCTACTCCTGGCGTTCCATCATCGCTCCCCGAGTCGACGACGTACACCTTCTCGAATCGCTCAAGCCGTTCAAGGCAGCGCGGAAGGTTGCGGGCTTCGTTTTTGACCGGGACTACGACAGTGACTGGAATTGAATCGTTCATGTGCGTTGCATGGTACAAAAAGACAACGGGCCTCCGACCAAAGGAGGTCGGAAGCCCGTCGTTGAGTCGCGGGGATGGTGCCGCAATCAGTTGTGTGTTGAGATTAAGGTTCGGTCAGGCTTCCGTGGATCACATTCAATAACGTCTTGTTGCGGTCGCCCGTGATTTCCCAGAACATCACGCCGCCAAGATTGAGATCTTGCACGTAGTCGATCTTGTATTGCATCGACTCGGCATCGTCATAGGAAATGAAGTGGCCGCCATGCTCCGAAGCGCTATAGATCCATGGGACCTTGGCCTGATCGTCCCAGTAACGTGTGTAGAGACCACTCGAGAGCAAGTCCTCGATCTCGTTGAAGTCATTCACGCCAGTCGCGCCGCTTGACCAGTCGTCCCAGGTGCCCGGTGGCACGAACGAACCGGCCTGGAATAGACCATTGTCGTTGCCTCCGACTCCGCCCCAGCCGCGGCCGTAGAAGGGAAGACCCATGACCAACTTGTCAGGTTCTACACCTGCATCGAGCCATATCTGCACCGAACTTGCAGCGTTGTATCGCAATCGCACATCCTCGTTGGAAGATGGGTTATCAGGGTTGGCATAGAGCGAAGAGTGATGGCCCGTGATGGAAAGATCCCACGCGCCCATGAAGTCATAGGACATTGTGTTCACCCAATCACACTGCTCGGCAATACCTGCGAGGTCGTAATTGAGCAGCTTGTCAACACCGCCTGCAGCGGCAATGGTCAAGAGGTATTCGCGGCCATCCGATACGGCTGCTGCGTCAAGTTGCAGACGCAATTCTTCAAGCAGAAGCGTGTAGTTTTCACGATCCTCCGGGCGATACGTGTTGCCACTCAAACCGCAGCACACAGGATATTCCCAGTCGATATCGACACCATCGAAGTTGTATGTTCGGATGAATTCAACGCATGATTCTGCAAAGAGGATCCGAGAAGCTTCGGTCAGAGCGACATCACTGAACTTGCCAGACCATGTCCAGCCACCGACGGAAATGAGGGTCTTCAAGTGTGGGTGCGCCGCCTTCAGCACGTTGTTGATTTGGTTGTAGGTACCTCTGTATGGTTGATCCCACGTATCGCCCGGATAGGACTTATCAATAGCCGCGTACGGGTCGCCAATGGCAATGCGGCCATCGTCACCAATATTGGCAAACGCGTAATTGAGATGAGTAATCTTCTCGGCAGGTATGTCGGATGGTTGGTAGTCACGGCCGTAGACACCCCACTCGATGTAGTAGGCCACGATGCGGTCATTTTGATCGATGGGGCCGCCACCATCGCCACCATCGCCACCGCCACCATCTCCAGAGCATGGTCCAAAGACGATAATCAGAGCTAGGAGGTCATCAACGTCTACGCCACCATTGCCATTGAAGTCAGCAGCGCAGTCATCTGGATTGGGGCATGGGCCCCACTGGGCAAGGATACCGAGTACATCAATGACGTTTACGTCGCCGTCATTATTGAGGTCCTCCATGCACGGTGAGTTGGACGCGTCGCCACCCCCGTCTCCGGATCCTCCATCTGGGATCACTGTCATAGAGATTGAAACGCCGTTGAGTGTGAGGTTGGGCAGGGTTGGTGGCCACGAGCCGGAGGCTGTAAACCCCATGGAATACGATGCACCGGGCGCAATCGTTCCGCCCCACGATTCATTGACGACAGTCGTGACTTCGCCATCTACCGTTCGAATGCCACCCCAAAGACTTTCAATGGCCGGTCCATCTGACCATTGGATGGACCACCCATCGATTGCGGGACTACCTGCAGGATTTTCGATGGTCAGCGAGGCGGTATAGCCGCCACCCCACTGGGAAGATTGCTCCACCACGAGCGCGGGGTTTGCAAGCGCGACGCTCGACAGCGCAAGACTTGTAAGTGAGGATATGAGTGTATAGGTCATAGCTAAAGGTCTCCTTATCCAACGGCACGTGGGCCGATGAGCAAAACAGCTAGAAACAGATGTACGACTTAGCTCATTCCGAGGGTTCATTAAACTTGACAAAATAGTTACGAGGCGTTCTAAACCAACCTCCATGCCGGTTATGAGGCCATTGTCGTCCCTCGTTATGATTCATAGTTGATTCAAGACGAGCTCTTACAGAGGACATTCCACTGATGACACTGCTTCTCCCATATTTGTGCACGATCTTCGTCTTGGCGTCAGAAACGACCACGCCACAGGAACGCGGCGGCTGGCACGCCGAGCGGCACCAGGCCATCAATCAGGTGGTGGCTCATACACCCGGCGACGTGGATATCGTCTTTGTTGGCGATTCCATCACGCAGGGCTGGGAGACCGCGGGTCGATCAGTGTGGGATGAGTCCTACGGAAATCGATCGGCAATCAATCTTGGTATCAGTGGTGATCGAACTGAACATGTGTTGTGGCGACTCGAGCACGGCAATCTTGATGGTATTACGCCCAAGGTTGCGGTCGTCATGATTGGAACGAACAATATTGGTCATCAAATTCACACGACGAGCGAGGTATTGG
>CAVOCO010000089.1:0-5539 GCA_963694215.1 Phycisphaerae bacterium | reverse complement strand
TGCCTCTGGATCGTTCGATCCAAGGATCAGCACTGCCAGGTAGGCGAGCATCATCAGCACGATGAGTGCTTCAGTGACGATAGGTCGACGGCCGTGGGCAAGATTGGTCCCGAGCAGGATGAACATGGGCTCAGTGTAGTTGCTGAGCCCATGATTGAAGCTGTTCGGCCGTGGCGTGCCGCTCATACCTGTTGTCGTGTACAATCGGTGGCCCGGCTCGGTGTGTACGTTTATGCGGCAGAGCCGCCGGGAAGAAATTCAGCGAAATATGGAGTACGCCCGATGGCCGACGCAACTGCCACGATGACGATGGATAAGGGTCTTGATCACACGATCATTGGTGAATCAACCAAGTCATTTATTGATGGTTCAAAGGGCGTGCTTGAGTACGTCGGAATTGATATCGATGCCCTCGCAAGAAACTCCACATTCGAGGAGACGACATTCCTGCTCTGGAATGACCGCCTTCCAAATGCTGATGAGCTTGCCGCATTTACGAAGCGAATTCGGTCGCATTACGACTTGCCTGATGGCATGTGGGATGCCATGCGTGGTCTTCCTCATGATGCCGCTCCGATGCACGTGCTCCAGACCATGGTGGCCATGATTGCCGTATACGACGCTGACTGCGATGTGCAGTCTCACGCCGCTGAAGAATCCAAGGCCATTCGCGTGCTCGCAGCGAGCCCAGCCATCATTGCCAATTTTGATCGACTTCGACGTGGCCTCGATATTGTCCGTCCAAGCCAAGGCGACTCAATCGCGGCAAGCTTCCTTCGGATGCTCAACGACGAGGAACCCGGTGAAGCAACCTTGAAGGCTCTCGATGTGTGCCTTATTCTTCATGCGGACCACGGCATCAATGCATCGACCTTTGCAACCATGGTGGCGATCGGCACTGAGAGTGATATGTACTCTGCAATCGCCGCCGCCATCGGCACGCTTCGTGGACCACTTCACGGCGGAGCCAATGAGCGAGTCATGCGGATGCTGCAATCGATTGACGGACTCCACGCTGTGGAAGACTTTGTGCTTGGGCGTCTCTCTCGCAAGGAGAAGGTGCCAGGATTCGGGCACCGCGTGTACAAGGCCATCGACCCTCGGGCGACATATCTCAAGACCTTTGCCGAGTCGATCGCAGCCGAAACAGGTAATCTCGATCTCTTCAAGATGAGCCGGAAGATCGAAGAGGTCATGGAGGGACAAGTCGGCGCGAAGGGCATTCATCCCAACGTCGACTTCTACTCGGCAAGCACCTACTTCTCAATGGGTATGGCGATCGATCTCTTTACGCCGATCTTTGCCATGAGCCGCAATGCTGGCTGGGCCGCGCACGCGCTTGAGCGACTCGAGGACAATCGCCTCATTCGCCCACGATGTCAGTACACCGGCCCACACGGTGCAGAGTACGTGCCACCTGCGAGCCGATAGCGGGGCGACCTATTCCACGTAGACGACGACGCGGTCATGAATCAGCATGATGATGTCGTGCTTGCCGTCTCCAGTGACGTCTGCAATGGCAATCTGCCGAGGCTGGTATTCACGACCCTCACCTCCATGAAACAGTTGTGACTCGTAGATCTGAAAGCCAGATGCGTGCAGCATTTCTCCGCGCTGATCAAAGGTAAACAGTTCCATCATTTGCTCGCCTGCATCGAGGGCGACCATGTCCCCATATCCATCAGAGTTAATGTCGCCGATTGCGAGTTCATGCGGGATGTGGCCCTCGAGTGAACTTCTCCATGACCCAACTTCTTGTAAGACTCGCCGCTGGCCGCCAAGCGGAATGATGGCGAACCCATCTTCTCCAACAGTAATGATGCCCGGTACGTCTTCGTTGAATTGGCCGGTTGCCAGCGGGCCTGGCGTGAAGCCGCGAATCCGTAGCGTCTCTGATTGCGCCCAGTGAGCGTCGTCACCAGAGGGTTCAAAGATGAGCAACCGATCATTCGACTTATCAGCAGCGACAAGTCGACCATTGAGCGGTGTTACTGCGACCAGATTGCTCTCTGGATCATCGGCGTTGAATTGTTTGATCACGCGCCATCCGCCTGTTTTGCCGGTGCGATCGAATGTCACAGCTCGAACAAAGTTGCCGTGTGCAATGAGAAGTTCGTCGGTGCCGTCGCCATTGACATCAAGTGTGGTGATGTTGTTGGCACTCGCTGCGTCGACGAGTCCGTATTGCGCCATGTCCTTCTTTTCAAGCACAGTGAACCCGTTGTCGGCTTCCTCGTCGGCAAGCAGCAGCACCATGGGCCGCTCTGGAGTGAGCACGATGATGTCTTCTTGTCCGTCTTGGTCTACGTCCATTGATTGGATGTGGTTTGGTTCGCGGCTGAGTGACCCGAGTTTGATCGATCGTGACTCGTCTGAACTGAGGTCGATGAGATCAAGGAGGTACTCGCGTTTCTTATTGACGACGATTCCTGCATGCGGAGTGTTATCAATGGTGACCACATTCATGGCGACAGGGTCATATCCAGAGGAGATCGAAAGCGGAGTCGGGAACGCGAGTTCGCCAGGCGTGAGCGGTGTGCGTCCAACTACGCCCTCCTTTGACGAGAGCACAAGCAGCTCGGCATGATTTTTTCCGCTCGGGGGAACGACTGCGATGGCATCGATGTCAGAGAGGCTCGGCGAGGACTGTACGGCAAGCAAGTCGCCCTGCTCTGATTGGCGGTAGATTGCAAGGGCATTTGACTTGGTGTCTGCTGCGAGAACGTCGGTGCGTCCGTCACCATCTACGTCGGCAACAGCCCATGATCGTTTGCGATTGCCAGGGTCTGGGAAGCCGTGCACGGTAAAGGCTGCTTCGCGGTCACCGCCCGATTCTACATCTTCATTTTGCAATTCATACAGCACGATGCGGCGTGCGTTCCGTTCAATCACGCCAATGCGTGCCGGACCTGAATCGCTGCCGATGGCTTCAAACTCAATAATTGGCGGCATTTCAAAAACAGTCTGGGCGCCTGGTTCAACACCAGACTCTCCTTGGCGACCGAACCAGATTCGAACTGGAGCGGGATCATCGGGGCTGATTCCTGCAAGATCCATGAGCCCATCGCCGTCATAGTCAGCAGGCACGACGCCAAGCATGCTGACGCCAGCGGGGTACCGCGTCATGGACCCGAGTCTGAAATCCTCAATTGGCCAAATGGCCGGTTCACCTGCCACGATTGACACGAGGTCGGGCTTGCCATTTCCGCTCATGTCGACAACGGAAAATGCCGCATTGGATGCGCCGAGTTTGCGAATGTCTCGCCGTGTCTTGGATGAAAAGGAACCGGGGCTGGTTTGGCGGAGGAATGTGATGCGTCCTGGAGGGCCACCGGTGAGTAGATCCTTCATGCCATCGCCATCGAAGTCATAGGCTGCGATCGCAGCGATTGCATCTGAAACAGGCACAAGAATACGCTCGTACTGCCAGTGGTCTGGGAACTCATTGATGTCGCGGGGGGGGGTGATGGGGTCATTAGGGCTTGCCCCGGCTCGTTGCTGAAGTATCTCGATGCGGCTTCGATGATTGTTCGCGATGACAATATCGTTGAGCCCATCAGCATTGAGATCAGTAACGATCATTGGCCCGGGTTCGTCACCGACGGGAATGACAGTCATATCCCGGAATCCAAAGTAGTCGGCGAGTTGGCCGCTCTCTGGCGCCTGGGCAAGGGTGGTCAGTAGCACTGGGCCGGCAAGTAATAAAATCATCTCGTGGTCTCCATTCGGGAGATTCATAGTAGTGCACAGCAGGCCCAGGTGGTTCTGCTTCGCCTTGGATGCGTGAACTGTGACAGGCAGCCGGCACCCGCGTACACTTGGCATTCGCCCGGCTCTTGTGCCGCGTGGTGGAGGTAAGTGATTATGACTGGTCGAATGCTATTGCTTGCGTGTCTTCTTGGCGGCTCTGTGCAAGCAGATGTCGTGATGCTCGAGTCTGGCGGCGAACTTCGCGGCACGATCGTGAAGCAAGATGAACGCAGCCTTTGGATTGATGTTGGCCCCTCCATCATTCGGATTGACAACAACGATGTTGTAGACCTTAAGCAGTCCGGGACTGCGGAAGTCTCAATGGAGCCGGCTGATGCCATGTTCCATACGGTTGAGAACCCGCCCGAACTGAGTATTCGCCAGCAAGCCAAGAACGTGAAGTCTTCGGTTGTCTTGGTTCAAACGCCATCTGGTACAGGTTCTGGTGTGATCGTCAACGGTCGCGGGCATGTGATAACCAACGCGCATGTGATTCAGGGCGAGAAGGACCTGCGTTTGGTGGTGTGGGCGCCTCGCGAAGATGGAACGCTCGCCCGCACGACTATCGAAAACATTGAGATTGAAGCCGTCAACAACCATCTTGATTTGGCGCTCCTGAAACTGCCGACAGATGACGGTCAGTCGTACCCGTGGGTTCCACTTGAGTTGTGGGAGTCAATCGAAGTAGGCCAGCCGGTTTTTGCGATTGGCAATCCCATGGGACTTGAGCAGACCGCAAGTCAGGGTGTTGTGTCGACAACGCAGCGGAGCTTTGACGGACTTAGTTATATTCAAACTGATGCAGCGATCAACCCGGGTAACTCTGGCGGGCCACTCTTTAATGTGAGTGGAGAAGTCGTTGGCATTACCAATATGGGAATTTTGGGCGGAGAAGCACTCGGATTTGCGATTCCGACGCGGTATGTCAAGGACTTCCTTCGTAACCGCGAGGCCTTCGCCTATGACCCATCAAATCCTAATACTGGGCATCGCTATCACAAGCCCCCACCAAGACTCAATGACGGGGTTGCCCCGGAACTGGAGAAGAATCAATGAAGTCGATCACAGCAGTTCTCGTTATAGCGGCACTTGCAGCATGCGTCACCCAAGGAGCGCAAGCTGAATTGCCGCTTGACAATCAGGGGGCGCAAGCCAAATTGACACTCGACAATGTTGCGCCAGCAGATGCGGTTGGCGTGATGTCAATTCGTGGTTTTGATGCAATGATCGCCAAGTTGTCAGTGGCAGGGCTTCTGCGTTCTGAAGATCGCGAAGCACTCAACGAATACATTCGAGGGGGCATTGGCTTCAAGGGAGCCGACAAAGGTCAAGCCTCCTACGACGAAATTGCAGAAGTCTGGAAAGCATTGTTTAAGGATCAGGACCCGGTAGACGCAATGGCTTCGATTGCAGCAGGACTTGCAGTATGGATTGACTCAACGGATGAATCAACTCCTGTATTGACCTTTGCCACATGGGTCGACCTCAGAGAGGATGCTGCGGGGCTTGGACAAGCATGGAACGCAACCTGGGAGTCGATTCGCACCCAGCCACACATGAAGAGTGAGATAAAGAGTCAGACAGTACTTGGCCGCTCAGTCGATTACTTTGAGTATTCGAATCTGGTTGGGAGTATGGCAAGTTCAAGTTATTTCCCATTTGGGATTTGGATGGTTCAGGAGAAGTCTCATCTTCTGCTCTCGAATACACAGTCAGCCATGATGAGACTGCTTGATGCGCTGGACGGCGAAGAACTTGATGACTCGCTTGGTGATACGGAGCATTGGCC
>CAVOCO010000088.1:0-5606 GCA_963694215.1 Phycisphaerae bacterium | reverse complement strand
GTCTGCCGATGTGTTCGCTCAGCGTCCGCTTTCTCGCCGCGTGTTCTTCAGCGGCAGATTCAACATGACGCCGCTCACGCTGGGCGGCCTGGTGTTGCTCAGCGAGGCGGCCCGACTCGACGCGTATTGCGGCGAGCGCTTCTTGGGCTGTTTGCTGATTCGTTCGCGCGGCATCAGCGGCATTTTCAAACGATTCAATATTCGTCTCCGCAAGCGAGAGTGCTTCAGTCAACGCGACAAAGTCGCGGGTGAACGTGTCTTGTTGCGATAACAGTCCGGTACGTTTGACGTCTAGATCGCGGCGTTCGTCTTCGACCTCGGTTCGTTGATGCTGAAGCCGAGCGAGATCGTTGGCGATGCCCTGAAGGCTGTATTCGAGATCGACAACCTGGTTGCTGGCCTGTTGGAGCGCGTCAGCTGCATCACGGCGACGTTGGTCTGCAGCCGAACTTGCAGTCTTGAGGCCTTGAAGATCTCGCTCAAGACCTGTGACACGTGTATCGAATTCGAAGACAGAAGACTCGAGATCTTCCATTTCCATGCGGCGTGAGATCCATCCTGCTGCGGCGAGGCGTCCAATGCGAATCCGGCCATCGGGCTCAATGACTTCGCCTGTACGGGCTGCGAGTCGCCAGCTCCGCATGGAACTCATCGAGAGCAATAAGGCCTGCTCAAAGGTCGGCACTACGGCAGTCTGCCCAAGGAGTCGCGTGGCGATTCCCCGGGCTTGGGGACGAATATCGATGAGATCCAAGGCGTGCTGCACATCGTCAAGACCAGGTGGCAGTGGAGTTCTGGCATCGGGCTCGCCATCATGTTCACCGACGGCTACAACGAGGCCGAGTTCTTGTTCGCGGCACCAGTCGGCAAGGGTGGCTGCAGATGCTTGATCGGGTGTCATGACTACTTCGACATCACGGCCAAGTACGGTTTCGATCAGGGAAGCCCATTCTCGATCAGTATGAATGGCGTCGCCAAGTACGCCCATTGCTGCATCTGGGTGCTCTTCGAGCACGCGTTTGACATCATCGCCCAGCCCTTCGTTGGCATGCTGCATCTCTTCGAGCAGATGCAATCGCGAGCCAGCGGCTGCTCTATCGTGTCGAACATCGGCTAGCGCATCGGCGATGGCATCATGTCGCTGGCCAAGATCAACAGCGTCATCGTCATGTCGACGTAGATCATGTTCTGCAGAGGCGACCTGAGTGCGGACTGTTTCAAGTGAAGCAGTGCAAGACTGCTGTTTCGACTCGGCCGTTGTGATGTCTTGGGCAATGCTGGTGGCGCGAGGTTCGCTTTTTGCAATTTGTTCTTCGGCGGCTCTTAGGCGTTCGTCTGTTGCAGTTCGATTGGACTGAGCAGCAGCGTGGCGTTCCGACACCGCATCACGGCATTGCCGCGTGTCTCGCAGCGAGGTGGCTGTCGATTCAACATCTCGGCTTGCGTCAGAGGCCGCGTTGGTCAATGACCCGATCTTGGATTCGGCCTCCTCGAGTTGACGTCCAACATGTGCGACTTCATTGGCATACCGCTCGAGCTCATTGGCAAGTTCTGCGACTCGGGCGTCGAGGCCTTGCATTTCCGCGCGGTCAGTTGCGATCTGCTCGGTGGCTTCGGCGCGTTGGCGCGTGGTGAAGTCAATGTTTTGCTGGGCACGATCTGCAGCTGCGGATTGTTCCGCATGCTCGCGAGCGAGCGTATGCCGTTGTTCTTCAGCCTCATGTCGACGGATGTCCGACTCTTGCTGAATGGATTCGAGTTCAAGCACGCTTGCTTCGAGCGCCGTTCGCTGAGTTCCGAGATCGCTGAGCCTGCTGGTGAGTCCGATCAGCCGGTCCTGCAATTCGTCAAATTGATCGAATACGAGCTCTTGCCTCAGCGTGCGGTATTTTGCGTCGAGCTCTTTGAATGTGCGAGCCTTCTTGGCTTGTCCGCGAACCATTCGAAGTCGTCGATCAGTGTTGGCGAGTTGTTCCCGGATGCGAACGAGGTTGACTTCGGTGCGTTCGAGTTTGCGTTGCGCTTCTACGCGTCGGAGTTTGAATTTGGCAACGCCGGCAGCTTCTTCAAGAATCGTGCGTCGCTCGATGGGGCTTGCTTGCAGCATGGATGCCACGCGGCCCTGTTCAATAATGCAGTAGGCAGCGTTGCCGATGCCTGTATCAAGGAAGAGGTCCTTGACGTCTTTCAATCGCACCTTGCTGTCATTAATGAGGTATTCACTTCGGCCATCGCGGTACAGCCGGCGTCCGACCCGAACCACATCGGTATCCATCGCGAGGGCCCGTCGGCCGGCGTTGATAGTGACAGTCTCATCGACAATGGGGTTGTCAAAGGTCAGCGTGACCGAGGCCATGCCCAGCGGCTTGCGCCCGGCAGACCCCGCAAAAATAACATCGAGCATGGCGCCGCCGCGCAGGCTCTTGGCAGATCGTTCGCCGAGTACCCACTTGACAGCATCAACGACATTGGACTTGCCGCAGCCATTAGGCCCCACGATGCCGACCTTGGGCGCATCAAAGTGGAAGTCCACAGTGTCCGCAAATGATTTGAATCCGGAAACGGTAACGTTGGTGAGACGCATCGTGTGGGTGGACCTCCATGTCCGAGGCCATGTCCCTCCTGGACAGGCCGTGAAAGGGGGTGGCGAGCTTCTGCTGCCGTCAGGCCCCACTATATGTCGTCCAGCGGTGGAATTGAACGCCAAGAAGGTGGTTTTTAGGAGAGGAAATGCCGCTCAACACGCAGGTTGTGGCTATTCAGCCCGTGGCTTGTAGTCGCTCATGGTGGCGGATCGCCGCAGTTCAGCCATGACGCGGTCCTGCTGGGCCTTAAAGTCGGCCGCAATGTATTCCCGACGCCAGAGTGCATGCAGGACGCCGACGACTTCGCTGTAGGTCAAGTTGAGACCGGGTGAGGGATCTTCGATCGATGGATCATGGGCGAGCAGCATGATGAGCTCATGGAGGTTGGGCTTGACTTGGTTGACTTCGGCAAGGCTCAATGAGTCATGGCGATAGAAGACCTCGATTCGATCGTCATCTATCGATTCCTTCATCATCAGGCTGTTGTCCCACAGGCCAAGGGTGAGTGGGCGAAGAATCTCGACAACATCTCCAAGCAACACGATCCGAGGGTGTTTGACCTGGGTCACGTAGATTGCCGAAAATGCTGAATTGACTTCGTGCAGTTCAAACTTGCCGGGCATAACGGTGCGTCTGACGATAGGCGATCTGAGTTGCTCGAGGGCTTCGTAGGTTCGAAGCCGGACTTCGATATCCTCATCGTTGAGCATGCCTCGCAGGACATCTTCGCTCCGTGGGTCGACAGGAAGCTTAGCAAGGAGAGTGGCAGCTTCAAGCCGTTCAGCGAGCGTGCCATTCTTGCCCATTTGACGAAGTGAAACAGCGGCAATGGGGTCAGAAAGTTCGGCGCCAGCGCGAAGTGCGGCAAGCCGTGGAAGTGCTTCAGGGTAGTCGTACATCTTGCGAACCATTGGCAAGGCCTGGGGTCCAAGGGCGACCCACCGCCAATAGGCGTGGGGCGCATCAGATGGATCTCGCTGCAAGGCTCGCCGAGTCGTGTTGGCAATCCGATCAGAATCAATTTGGCGCAGTGTTGCATGCTGCACTATATGCACAAAGGAATCGGGGTCATCCCGCATAGACGGGGGGATCGTGAGCTCAATGACAGCATCGCTTGTGCCGCGAGCAGTAGGCGCTGTTTGGCCTCGTTCCAAGGGGAATCGGCGATTGATTGCATTTTGAATGATTCGAATTCGTGAGTGGCTTGGGTTGATGAGCCTCAGCTTGAGCGGCATGTCTTCGAGGACTTGCCCGCCGTTGAGAACGCGTCCATTGAGCGTGTTGATATCTCCAGCGGCTACATCTTTGTTCTCAATGAATGGATTGAGGAAGAGGGGCCCAGCTGCTTGTCCAAGCCGCTTGGCTTGGCGGCTACCGACAAGCAAGGGTCCTGGCTGTAGATCAGTGGTATACAGCTGCCCGCCTTCAAGGCTTGTCGTGCCGGTTCGCGGATCGGCATACACGCGAACATCAAATGTTGTGCCGGGAATGACTTCTGGCATCCGTCCACTAGCACTTGGCGGCGTTCGCCGTCGGCCAACGGAGCCGGGTGGCACAGTGCCTTCGACGATTACGATTGCTGAGTCTGGTGAATCCAGCATGTCTTCGGGTGACATATCTCCGAATCCAAGGCTGCTGCTGCCAACGCCCTGCCTAGCCATGATTTGGATCATGTGGGTCCGAACGTCTGGTGGGACATCGCGAGCCCCGGTGCCGTCAAGGCCGACGACCAGTCCATACCCGCGAATCTTGATTGGTTTGTAGGTAGCGCTGGTGCTGTCATCCCATCCAATCAGGACGGTTTCAGCACCGACTGTGCCCCGGAGAATACTCGCCGTTTGAAGACCTTCCAATTCCTTGATGGAAGATGAGGCCTTTGGTCGAGGCCGTGCGCGTTCTACTTGGCTGCAGCCAGTAAGGAGGATGGCCCCAATGAGGGCTCGTAAAGAGTTGATTAGAATCGCATGCCACATGGGGAATGCGAAAGTCTACCCGGTCCCTGCCAACACTTCGACTCTTAGGCGGCTTGGGGCCTGACGCGGGCTTCGTGGTCATTTTGCCAGCGAAGTGCTTGGTCTCGTTGGGGGAAGCGAGCCAAGATAATTGGCACAGGCGTACGCGTGCAGACGGCCCATGATGTGCCGATCTGAAGGAGCATGGTGGCATTGGTGCTTGTTGTGCTGTCGTGAGTACGCATTTTAGTCACTCCTAGATAGTGGTCAAGGTGCCAACTCCGGCGAGTTGCTTCTGAAAGGCATGTGCCCCTCTGTGTATATCTATTGGGAGAAGTGACGTCTTGTGTGAGGCCTTTCGATAAAAAGGCCGAGGATGGTGGTCATTAATGCCCACCCAACCCGGAATGAGGCTAGTTATCGGGTCATTGAGGCCTGCTTGAGAGCGTTGCGGCAACTGTTTCAAGCCACTGATCATCAGGCATCGCCCAGGGCCGAAACTTCTCAATCGAGCCGACGTCATCGGCGTGGAGGATGGCCCGGCTTGTGCCAAGGTCCGAAGCGGCGGTGGTGTCAATCAGCTGTCCAGAGTCATTGGCGCTCATTTGGAAGAGCACCTTGAGATCGAACTCTCGCTGATTCGCCCGGCTGAGGCAGCGGTTCACATTATTGAGCCCATCAAACCACAGCAGCGAGTGCATGCCGACCACCGGGCCTTCTCGCAATATCTCAGCAAACTGTTTGTCTGGCTTCGGCGCCGCGTCTTCAGATGAGTAGGAGAAGTCATCTTCGGCAGCTCGCAAGGCATTGAGGCGGTGTGGATGCAGCCCAAGAATCAAGATGGTGGCGCGTCCCGTGTGGTCGCCATCGGCGCGAGACGCCAAGATGTCGGCGAGCCGTTGTATTTCCACCTCAATATTCTTCGCTGTTACGCGGGTGACCTGGTGCGGCAACTTTGATCCGAAGGCAGGCAGTCGTCCAGCGAATAGAGCGTCGCTCGGCGTGCCATCAAAGATCCATGTCATGAGCCCAGGGCTGTCGGGCGATTGTGTTGGTGGAAGTGTGGCGG
>CAVOCO010000087.1:0-5652 GCA_963694215.1 Phycisphaerae bacterium | reverse complement strand
CACAGTCAATTCAACTCGAAATTGGTAATGAAACAACCCGTTCACATTCAGATTCTGGTCGTGCAAGTAGGTCATACTCGTCACTTCCGATAATCTTGCACCTAATGAGCTGTCCCGGCGAAAGTGATGATTTAGACAGCACGATTGTGCGGGCATCTACTTCTGGGGCCTGGTGGTAGCAGCGACCCGACCAGTAGCCATCTTCGCCCTCAAGGGGCCCATCGATAAGTACGTCAAAGAGGCACTCTTGCTCAGCGACATAAGCGGCATTGTCAAAGGCAATCTCTTGCTGGAGCAGCATCAATTCAGTTTCTCGTGAAGCCTTGACGTCGTCGGATACATGCAGCGACTCATCGGTATCAAGCGTGCCGGCGACCGTTCCATCTTCTTGGCTGTACTGAAACACGCCCATGGCATCAAACTGCGCACGTTCGATGAACTCAAGCAACTTCTGATGATCTTCTTCTGTTTCTCCCGGGAAGCCTGTGATGAATGTTGTGCGGAGTGCCAAGCCGGGAATGCGATCTCGTAATCGATGAACGAGCTGCTCTTGGGTGTCGGCCAATACATTTCGCCGCATTGCAGTCAACATCGAATCACTGGCGTGCTGCAGCGGCATATCGATGTAATTGACGATGTGTGGCAAATTGGCCACAGCATCAATCATCTCATCAGTGAAGTTACTGGGATAGGCGTACATCAGTCGTATCCACCCGCCACCGTGCGCTGCGGCGACAGCGTTCAGGGCTGTCAATAAGCCAACAAGACCGGATTCGTCTCCGATGTCGTATCCCCAACTCGTCGTGTCTTGGCCAATAAGATTGAGCTCAAAGGCGCCGCGTGCCATCATGGCATCAGCCTCTGCCACAATCTTGTCGAGTGATTTGCTTCGCATCTTTCCACGAATGGATGGGATTGTGCAAAAGGCGCAGTTCTGATTACAACCCTCACTGATCCGAAGGTACGACCAGTGTCGTGGCGTCAACTGCACACGGTTCGCATCATTTTCGAAATATCCAATGCCTCGCCCATCGGCGCCCTGGACCGTCAGATTGGTTGTGTCAAGACCACGTGTCTTCGCAGCCACCAATGCGTTGGCGGCGATCCAATACTTTGGCGCATCTTCAAGGTGATTGTCATCGATGACTTCACCAGAAACAGCCGATCGAATGTGATCACGATCGAAGACACCGATCATTGCATCGATCCCGGGAGCCCACTCAAGAAGCTTGGCTCGATGGCGCTGCACCAAGCACCCCGCGACGATCACGCGTTTGAGATCGCCGGATTCCTTTTTGGCAATCGCTTCATGGATAACCTCAAGCGATTCCTCTTTAGATGCCTCAAGAAATCCGCACGTATTGATAACAACGGCGTCGGCCTGATCGTGATCAGATACCAGGTGATACCCGGCCGAGGTTAGATCGCCGAGCATCGCCTCTGAATCCACAAGGTTCTTTGGGCAACCAAGGCTAACAAACGCGACGTTCTGGATATTTTTATGTGTCATAAAACTGGTGTTCTACTGATACAAGCCGTTGTCTGTGATGTACTGCGAAACAGATGGATCGACATCATCCCTCAAAGACGCGGATGATGCGCGGGCTCGCGTGCTGCTCTCATTCATCCGCGGAAGCGTCACAATTCGATCTGCCCATGCTGTAGCGGCCTTAGAGCCGTGTATATGAGAGATTGCGGCGAAAACGGCGTCCACGTCGTCATCGCCCCGCACCATGACCAAGGGCGACGCCACCTGCAAAATGTCTTGCCATCGATGCCATCGATCGAACGCACGCATCTGATCGGTCCCGATCAAGAGCCGAATCTCAATCGACTGGTCAATCTCGCCGCGAAAGAGCTCAAGCGTGTCAATCATCCGCGACACGCCGCCTCGATCAATTTCACGCTGGTCTATTTCAGCTCCAGAGCACCCCTCAAGCGCAAGCTGGAGCATCGCAAGTCGATGATTCGCTGCGGTGGGCGGGATGTCTGTCTTGTGTGGACTCACCGCTGCCGGCACATAGACCAACCGAGATGCGCCGATGGACTTCGCTACGAGTGGTGGAAGTGTGGTGTGCGCCCGCGTGGGTGGATCAAACGAACCGCCGAATATCACCACCGGACCATCTGCACTCAACTGCACGGCCGGCTCAACACACGAACCTGAGCAAACTGCCGGTGTCCGTCACGCCCGCCGTGGTATCCATAGCCGCTCTGACCTGCTCCAACCCATGGCGTGCCAGAGGCACCACCACAACCCTGGTTGACACCGACCATACCTGCGGTCAATTGACGAGCCACATGCTCGGCGTCTTGACCACCAAAGACGGCGGCTCCAAGTCCGTAGGGCGTGTCGTTTGCAAGTCGAACGGCCTCGTCAGAATCCGACACCCGTACGATGCACGCAATCGGGCCGAATGTTTCATCCATCATGATTGGCATGCTGTGATCGAGCCCGGTGAGCACAGTCAATGACACAAAGTTGCCGTCCATTGGCGTATCGCCATAGGCAACAGTTGCACCATCTGCCTTGGCCCGCTGGAGCTGAGCGAGGACATGCGCCTTTTGCTCGGCACTCACCATCGGACCAATCTGAACACCCTCGTCGGCGCCGTTGCCAATCACCATTTCCGAAGCCTTCTGAATAATAGCTTCCTCAAACGCATCGGCGATATTGGATTCAACATAGATTCGTTCAGTACTGACGCAGACTTGTCCGCAGTTACGGAATGAGTTCCGCGCGGCAAAGGAGGCCGCAGCCTCAACATCAGCGTCGTCAAGCACAATCATTGGATCCTTGCCACCAAGTTCAAGAACGACCCGCTTGAGGTCCAGTCCGGCAGTCGAAAGGATGTGCTGACCAGCAGCACGCGAGCCAGTAAAGCCAATCAGATCGCAATCGCCAGCAACCAGTGCCTTTCCTTGCTCGTCATCGCCGTGGACAATTTGAAGAACGCCAGCTGGCAAGACTTCATTGAATGCATCGGCAAACGCTTGTCCGGTCAAGGGCACCATCTCGCTTGGCTTCATGACAACTGTGTTACCAGCGGCGAGCGCGGGCATCACAATTTGAAGCACCATCAAGAATGGGAAATTCCACGGTGTAATAGCGACACAGACACCAAACGGATCGCGGTACAACGTTGAGCACGTTGAGCCATCCGTGAGATCCTCGGGCAGCAGCGCCGTGGCAATCTCGTCAAGCTTGGCCGACATACTGCTAATGCCATACTCCACTTCGCCAACACCCTCGGCCAATGGCTTGCCCATCTCACTTGTGATCAAAGCGCCAATCTCATTCGCCCTGCGTTCGAAGACTGGCACGACTTGTTTGAGCATTTCAATACGTGATTCAAGCGACATCGCTGACCATGGGCCCTGGGCAACGCGGCTCTGCTGAAACACGCTACTGATCTGATCAACAGGTGTTATTGGAACGGTGCCCACAATCTCACCAGTGGCGGGATTTGTGGAAGTCAATTCGGTCATGGTGATTGTGGTCATAAGACCCACCATTCTACCCGACATCGCTGTTATCGATCAGGCGAATTGTGCCAAGTGAGGCGGCTATAAGTGCCCGGGTAGGGCGGTCTTCCTGAGGTGATGTCAGCGTCACGGCATCACGCACAACCGCGTAATCGACGGCGAGGTCCGAATCGTGCAGAATCTCCTGCATCGCTGTTTCCGCGGACCCGGGCTCAAGGCCGCGTGCTGCTGTGAGTGCTCGCGAAAGGGCAAGGGCTCGAATACGGTCGTCCGCAGAGAGGTGCACATTGCGGCTGCTCATCGCAAGGCCATCTTGCTCACGGACCGTTGGCACACCGATTACCTGAAGGGATGGCCAACGATCAGGATTCGCCCGCACCATCGCGTCAATCACGCAAAGCTGCTGCCAGTCTTTCTCACCAAAGTACGACTGAACTGGTTTAGTCAGATCAAAAAGTCGTGTGACAACACCACACACGCCGCCAAAGAAGTGGGGGCGGTGAGCATCCTCAAGGCCAGGCGTTGTGGCCACCACGGGAAGTGGCATCGAAGGCGCCAACTGATCGACCGGGTATATCGTCTCAGCACTCGGCACAAAGACGGCCGCCACACCAATGGCCCGCACCATGTCAAGATCCCGCTCGAGTGTTCGCGGGTAGTCGTCAAGATCCTCGTGTGGCGCAAACTGGGCCGGATTGACGAAGATGCTCACTAAGGTGGGATACCCGCTCGCTACCGCCTGATGAATCAGTGATCGATGTCCTGCGTGCAGCGCCCCCATCGTGGGAACAAAGGCGCCGCCGGTATATGGCGACAGTTCGGTGATGTCATAAATGACGTCCATGGTGACGAAGGGTAGAGGGCGCGGCGCGGCCATGGGGGCAATATGATTTATTGTCTTTCTTCAAACAAGCCTCCGCGAAGGCCAATACCATGACCGTGGTCTGAATGGACTCCACGATCAATGACAAGCACTTCCGTGTATCTCGACAATGCCGCAAGCACCCCGCTTGATCCCGCTGTCCTTGAAGCGATGCTGCCGTGGTTTATTGACTGCCCGGCCAACCCATCGGGCCGGCACGAAGCAGGTCAAGCGGCGGGAATAGCGATTGAGCAGGCACGCGAGCAGGTGTCGACCATGCTCGGATGTCAGGCCGACACAGTGACATTCACAGCTTCCGCCACCGAAAGTTGCAATCTTGCGATCAAGGGTTTGCTACGGCCACGGCTCCGGCGCGGCGAACGAGTACACATTGTAAGTTCGGCCATTGAGCATCTTGCTGTGCTCGATCCGCTCAGGCGACTCGAACGCGAAGGTGCTGAGGTTGACCTCGCGCCGCCAACGCCCGGCGGCTGGATAGATCCATCTGAAGTTGAACGCCGGCTCCAAGATGACACCGCGATGGTGAGCATCATGTGGGTCAATAATGAACTTGGCACCATCAACGACATTGCCGCCATTGGTGAGATGTGCCGTGATCGAGGCATCTTGTTCTTTTGTGATGGGAGTCAGGCTGCTGGCAAGTTGCCAATTGATCTTGATTCCCTCCCTATAGATGCATTCTGCGTCTGCGCGCACAAGATGAATGGACCAAAGGGGACTGCGGCGCTGGTGGTACAAGGCCGCGCAGCAGGAAGACCTCTTGAACCACTCATTGAAGGTGGCGGGCAAGAACAAGGGCTTCGAAGCGGCACACTCGATGTGCCAGGGCTTGTTGGGTTCGGCGCCGCGGCACACCGCGTGAGCGAGTGTCTTGGCGACGATCTGCCACGCATTATGCAGTTACGCGACACGCTGCAGGCAGGCATTGTTGCGGCTCATCCCCTTGCCGTTGCCAACGGTGACCCATCACGCCGGGTTCCCCACATCTTGAATATGACTATTCCAACTGCTGGCCCCGAACCACTGATGGAACAGATTCAGGGCGTCACATGCTCGGGCGGGGCAGCGTGCCCATCAGCCAAAGGTGAACCAAGCCATGTGCTTGCAGCTATTGGGCTTCGATCAGAAGCCGCCGCGACAACGGCCCGGCTGAGCCTTGGCCGAACAACCACTGCAGACGACATTTTGGCGGCTATTGCGGCCTTTAAACGAGTGGGGCACTGACTCGTTGAACTGTGGATACTATGTGGATAACGCATTGTCCACAGCACGGTTCTTCTTGT
>CAVOCO010000086.1:0-5656 GCA_963694215.1 Phycisphaerae bacterium | reverse complement strand
TTATTGATCAAGTAGACGGCGCAGTGCTGGGCATGTGGCCGCTGCATCTTGGATCGGATGGGGACACAATACTCGTGTTCGGCAAGGGTTCCGCGCGAACACTCTCAGGCGAAATTGTAGCGCGATCTGACGGCTCAGAGGTAACCAGCGTCCTGAACTACCGTGGACGTCAACTGCATGTTGCAGGCAGGCGAATTCACAGGCGAGCAGGTGACACGTACTTGGGTACCGCTTCGTTGCTCGAGCCGGCTCAGCCGCAGGCCAATGTGCCAGATGCAGCGTTTCTGTTTGCTCGCAATGAACGCAATGGAGCCTTGGTGGGGTATCTCGGTGAAAATTGCCGTGAACTGGACGCCTTGTCGATGACCGTTGGGGTCGCAGGGCAGGTCATCCGTCTTCGCCAGCAAGGAAGCAGAGTCCTGGTGGTGACAAGTAAGGGGCTCTATGTGCTTCGGATCACACCGGACGGTCTCAAGAAGGATTGGCGATGGCCCACGACGGCACTGGAAGATGCTGACTGGGTTGATGAGAAGCACCTCGCCATTGCAGGGTCATTTGGCCGTGGCGTTGTTCCAATTGGCGTGGGCGATCCGATTGAGAATGCCGTGGTATGGCAGGCATCGCCAGCAGGTCTTACTCATGCTGCATCAGATGGAAAAGGGCTCCGAGCCCATTCTCCCCACGGGCACTGGGTGTACAAGATTGGTAGCGAACCAGTTCTGGGAGACCGACCAGAAGAAGCACTCTCGCCGCCATCTCGCTCGGCTGCGGTACTTGGGTGGTCTGTAGAACTCGACGATAACGGCGTGGCGCAGCTTGAGACTCCGGGCGGAACACATCAACTCAACGCACCGGGTGACGGTCGCTTTCACTGCATTGCGGCCACAGAAGATGCCTTCTGGTTTGGCCATGACTCGGGGATTCTGCTCCTGACGCTGCAGTCTGTCAATGGCCTTAACGAAGCGGTCGAGTCACGTAGACTCAATGTGCTGATTGATGGCCCAGTGATCTGCATTGAGCCGCTCGTCCTCGGAGGGGGCGTGGCCTACGCGGCCGAGCACGGGGGCTTCGGGATTGTGCGGGAAGAATTCTAGCCTGCTGCGATTGATGGCGGTATGAGTTCGCTCAAGTCGCGCAGCTACATCGCTCACTCGCGCCATAACTTTTGCACACCGGATGCTCGCCGCACGCGCGATTTCTCGCCTTGCACGCGTAGCGGCCGTGGAAGATCAGCAGATGGCTCAGCATGGTCCACTTGTTCTTGGGGAACCGCGCCATGAGGTCACGCTCAATCTTTGCAACGTTGCCCTCGTGGTCAGTCAGCCCGAGCCGCCAGGCCAGGCGCATAACGTGCGTGTCCACAACCACTCCCTCATTGATATCAAATGCATTGCCAAGCACCACGTTGGCCGTCTTTCTTGCAACCCCGCGTAGCGTTAGTAGTTCTTCCATGGTTGCGGGGACTTCGCCGCCGTATTCGTCAACAACGCGCCGCATTGACTCAACCACAGCCTTGGACTTGTTGCGGTAGAGCCCGAGGGTGGCGATATAGGGTTGGATGTCTTCCGGTTCGGCCGCGGCAAATGCAGCGGGGATCGTGAAAGCCTTGAAGAGCGCAGGCGTTGCAGCATTGACCGCTATATCCGTACTTTGGGCCGAGAGAATGGTGGCAATGAGTAATTCATGTGGCGCCGAAGCAATGAGCTCGCAGGTAGCTTCAGGCCAGGCTTTCTCGAGCGCCCGGTAGACCCGCATCGCCCGAGCGCGATCTTTGGGTTCTGCAGTTGGAAGTGGTTTCTTGGCCATGTTCAGGCGCCCTCCGTCACCGGCGTGCCATCCACCCATGTGGTGCCGTCTTCCCATATTTCTTGCTTCCAGATCGGCACGCGGCATTTCAAGGTGTCGATGAGCCACCGGCAGGCCTCGAAGCCCTCGGCTCGATGCCCCGATACGACTTCAATGCTCACGCTCGCTTCGCCCACTCGCACAATGCCCTTCGCGTGTTGCAGCCTGACAGCGGAGAGCGACCAACGTTCTGCGGCTTCCAAGGCAAGGCTCTGTAGCAATTCTGCAGCCATCTCAGTATGCGCGGCGTAGTCGAGATGCTGAAGATCACCGTGCGTTTTGTGTGACTCGCCGCGGGTTCGGCCCACGAACACAATTTCGGCGCCACCCGTTGGCATGGGGTCAAAGCCCAGCGGCGTAACTGGCCCAGGTTGCATCGACGTTTCGATGAGAGGTAGTGAGGGCATCGCTGCACGGTATCCGTTTGAGCGGGGCAGTGCTCCGGCGTGTACCGTTCGCGTTCTATGGAACACTCCGTGACACCACTTGCCCCAACCGTTGCCCAGGTCAGCATGGATTTGCGAGCGGGGATTGCCATCGTTCAGCGCGAGGGCTTTCAGGCGGTTCAGCTTGCAGCCTCGGGACCAAACGGTGTTCGTCCATCAAGCATGAACCAATCGGCCCGCCGTGACCTTGCAGTCACGCTACGCCGAGCCGAACTCACCGTCGCCGGTATTGACCTGTGGATTCCGCCCCATCACTTTCGCGACGCTGCGACTGTAGACCGAGCGCTTCATGCAGTAGACGCGGCTTGCAGTCTGGCCGGTGAACTTGGTGGATGCGTGGTGTGTCTTGAATTGCCGCGTCCATTACCAGGCGATGAAACGACGCAGGCTTTGCATGAGGCGGCAGCGGCCCATGGGGCCCGCATTGCCGTACTCGGGCCGCTTCCTGATGACGTGGAGACGACGTTCTCGGTGTGCGTTGATCCAGCAACATGGTTGGCAGCGGGGCTCGATCCGTCGGCTGCTGCGTCTAGGTCTGACGCAGCACCGCGGCTAAGCGATCTGTCTGCTGGCTGCCGCGTACCGCCCGGAGGCGAGGGTGCCCTTGATGTCGAGGCCTACCGCATTGCCTGCGAAATTGGTGGCCGGAGCCGGCCCGTGGTCGCGGATTTGCGATCAATGCCATCGCCTTTGCAGGCACTTCGCGCCATGCGCTCATGCTGGGCATAGTCGATCGGTACACTCACCGGTATGGCCACACTGGTGCATGGCGTAGACCTTGTCGAGATTCGACGCATTGAGTCGATGTTGGAGTCGCATGGCGACCACTTCATCGACCGAGTCTTTACCCCGACTGAGCGAGCCTATGCCGAGCAGGGGGGTGCTGGCAGAGCTGAGCGATACGCAGCCCGGTTCGCTGCCAAGGAAGCCGTGTTTAAGGCGCTTGGGTCCGGTTGGTCTGGGGGCACTGCTTGGGTCGATGTCGGAGTTGTGCACCGCGTAGGCGGCGCTCCTGCGATTGAAATTTCAGGGCATGCCGCGGAGCTTGCTGAGTCCAAGGGTATTTCGTGTTGGGAACTGAGTCTCACGCACACACGCAAGCTGGCTATGGCGAGTGTTGTTGGACTGAAGGCGGAGAAGCACTGATATGGCACGTCGTGGATCACGCCCATCGTTGTATGAGGTCGGACGTATGCGGCTCGACCGTGAGGGACAAGGCAGCGAATCGCTTGCCGAGTCGGATGCTCCGATTCCACCGAGCCGCTTTACCCCGGGCAGCAGCCTACGCCTCCCGATGGGATTCGTGATGCTCGGCATCGTGCTCGTCGCCGGCATCATTCTGCTGGCGTGGTGGCTTGGCAAGGGAGCCGGCGAAGACCAGGCCAAGGCAGAGGTGGTGCGTCAGGGGCAGGCCCGGGTTCTTATCGATCCACTCGATCCACTCGACTCGCTGCCACAGACACGCAAGGTTGAGGTGGCAGCGCCGGCTCCAGCCGTAAACCCTGTTCCACAGCCCGCTCCTGAAGCCAAATCGCCCTCTGTGGCCCAGAAACCGCTATCCACTGGCGATCCTCAGATTGCTGGCATGCATTATTTTGTGCTCTCAGAGACGCGATTGGCAGGCGCCCAAGAGATTGCCACGTTCTGCAAGCAACATGGACTTGATGTTGTGGTCGTTTCGAGTCACAATGCGCGGCTCGCACAGGTTATTGCCCTGCCTGGGCTTGCTACGTCCCGTTCATCGGATCCGGCCTACAAGGCGCTGGATGCCAAGATTGAGCGTGTGGGACTTGAATGGAAGCAGTCGGGCAGGCAGTCAAGTTTCTCGGACCGGTATTTAAAATCAAAGGGCAACTGAATCATGAGCCTCCATCGCAGTCTCAAAACAAAACCTGCTGGCTTGAATCAGCACCGCAATGTGCTGAAGCGAAGCGAACGCGTAGAGCTGCTTGCCGAGAAGGGTGAGTTTGATATGGCAAGTGACTCTCCGATCGGTTTGGTCAAGGTCGGTAATCGCGCCGTCGTAGCCAAGAAGCCGGAGAAGGTTGAATCGGAAGATGCCGAAGCCACGGAAACCACTGACGCTGCGAAGTGATTCGCAGTGTGTGAGTGCGTCACGCCAATATGATTGATCCTGAACGACTCATCAGCAGTCGCGCGCAAAGCGTGGACGTGTCGGGAATCCGCCGCGCCTTTCACCTTGGCGCAACCCTTGAGGACCCCATCAACCTCTCGATCGGACAGCCAGACTTTGCTGTGCCCGAGCCGTTGACCAGCGCCACGATCAAGGCCATCGAGGATGGGCACAACGGATACACCATGACTGGCGGGGCACATGGCCTTCGCGTAGCGGTTGCCGACAACCTCCGGCACGATGTCGACTGGACAATTGGTGGCGGGGAGAGCGACCTCATCATCACCAGCGGAACGAGTGGCGCATTGCTGCTTGCGTTCATGGTGTTGTGCGAGCAAGGCTGCGAAGCCATTGTTGCCGATCCATACTTTGTGATTTACCCGGCGCTTGGCCCAATGACTGGGCCGAAGATCGTCCTGTGCGATACGTATCCAGACTTTCGCATGACGGCTGAGCGTGTTGAGCCGCTCATTACCGACAAGACCCGTGTGGTGCTGCTGAATACGCCTTCGAATCCAACCGGCGTGGTGCTGAGCGATTCTGAGATCCGCGACCTCGTGGATCTGTGCGTGAGCCGCGGCATCATGTTGATCTCCGATGAGATCTACGATCTCTTCACGTTTGCCGACGGACGCGGAGCAACGGGCCCGTGCCCAAGCCCAGCGCGGTACACCAAAGATATGTTGCTCATTCGCGGCTTTGGCAAGACCTACGGATGTACCGGCTGGCGTATGGGCTACGCGGCAGGGCCGCCATGGCTTATTGATGAGATGGCCAAGTTTCAGCAGTACTCATTTGTTTGCGCACCATCGATGGCGCAGGCTGGTCTCGTCGGCGCATTCGATGTCGACATGAGCGGCGTAGTTAATCACTTTGAGCGTCGCCGTGACATGGTCCGTGAAGCCTTTGACGGCGTCACCACCATCAGCGACTGCCGCGGCGCCTTCTACGCATTCGTAGAAGTCCCACCAGCGCTAGGCATGACAGGCACCGAGTTCTGTAGCCTCGCCATCAAGCACAACGTTATCGCCATCCCCGGTGCAGTTTTCAGCCACCGCGATACTCACATCCGCATCAGCTTTGCCTGCCCCGATGAAAAACTCACTGAAGGTCTTCGCATTCTTCGCATGCTCATGCAGCCGGTGAGTTGAACAGCACTGCTTCGCATATAGGCGTGATGCGCTGGGAACGAAGAACATTGGCCACCTCACTCGATTTGGCCTCGCAATTG